>WFNH01000106.1 GCA_015488685.1 Marinosulfonomonas sp. | reverse complement strand
GTGGACACACGGCGGTTCCAGACCTCGTGCGCCTTCATCACCGCCTCTTGCAGACGGTTCAGGCCGCGGCCGGTTTTGGCGGAAACGGTGACCAAGGGGGCACCGCGCAGTTGCGGCAACAGGCGTTCAAAAGACTCGCGCAAATCCTTGAGTTTCTTTTGTTTATTCGGCTCGATATCCCATTTGTTCACCGCCAGAACCACCGCACGCCCCTCGCGTTCGGCCAGATCGGCAATGCGCAAATCCTGTTGTTCAAACGGGATTTCGGCGTCGATCAGCACAATCACCACTTCGGCAAATTTCACCGCGCGCAGACCATCGGACACCGACAGTTTTTCCAGCTTTTCCTGCACCCGCGCCTTTTTGCGCATACCGGCGGTATCGAACATGCGGATCGGCACCCCGTCCCAGTCCATCTGCACCGAAATCGCATCGCGGGTGATGCCCGCCTCGGGGCCGGTCAGCAAACGGTCTTCGCCCAGCATCTGGTTGATCAGGGTGGATTTGCCCGCGTTCGGGCGGCCCACCACGGCAATTTGCAGCGGTTTGGCTTTGGTTGGCACGCGCGGGGCGTTATCAACCATATCTTCGGACACATCCACATCGGTTTCCGGCGCGTCTGCCACGGCGCGTTCGGAAAATTCATCGGCCAGCGGCATCAGCAGGGCCAGCAGGTCGCTCATCCCTTCGCCGTGTTCGGCGGACAGGCGCAACGGATCGCCCAGACCCAGCGCATAGGCCTCGAGCACACCGGCTTCGCCCGCGCGTCCCTCGGCCTTGTTGGCGGCCAAAATCACATGTTTGGCCCGTTTACGCAGCAGTCCGGCAAAGAATTCATCGGTTGGAGTCACACCTGTGCGCGCGTCGATCATGAACAGGCAGATATCGGCCATATCCACCGCGCGTTCGGTCAAACGACGCATCCGTCCCTGAAGGCTTTCGTCCGTCGCTTCTTCAAGCCCCGCCGTGTCAATCACGGTAAAGCGCAAATCCCCCAGACGCGCCGCGCCCTCGCGCAGATCGCGCGTGACACCGGGCTGGTCATCAACCAGTGCCAGACGTTTGCCAACCAGACGGTTGAACAGGGTGGACTTGCCCACATTCGGGCGCCCCACTATGGCAAGTGTAAAGCTCATCGCTTGCTCCAAAAACAGATCAAGCTGCCCCGATACAGCATCCCGCCCCTAACGGAAAGCGTGAAGTTGGCCTTTTTTCGAAACCACATAGAGAACACCGTTCACAACCACCGGATTTGTTGTGGCCCCACCTGAAATCTCGATAGAGGAAACCAGCGAACCATCTACAGGATTGAACGAGCGGATCAAACCATCACTGCTGGCAACAATCAAGCGGCCGCCTGCCAAGACAGGCCCGTAGTTGGCATAAACATCTTTGCGGCGGCGTGGTTTATCCTTGGTGTAATAGGGCAGCTCAACGGACCAGATGGTTTCGCCGGTTGCCGCATCCAGCCGCACAAGGTGTGATTCATCCGAGACAAGGAACACCGATCCACCGGCAGGCCAAACCGGGCTATAGGCCCCCTCTTTGGCCGTCCAGATGCGTTCGCCGCTGCCCAGATTCAGCGCAACAACGCGGCCCGACTGGTTGGCGGCATAGACGGTATTACCGTCGATCACCGGATCGCCGGTTATATCGGCAATCTCGGCATAGGCGCGTCCACGCCGTTTACCCGACACAAAAGAGGCCCAAACCCGCACCCCGCCTTTGCGGAATGCCGCGACCAGTTCGCCGGAACCATAAGGGAACACGACAAACTTGTCCGAAACCGCTGGCGCCGTTCCGCCCACCATCACCGATGGTGTCGGGGTCCCCTGCAATTCCCATTTGACCCGGCCATTGCTGGTGTCAATCGCCCAGGCGCGACTATCCCGCGAGGTAACATAGACGATCCCGTCACGAACCGCAGGGGACCCAGTGGCAGGCGCATCCAGCTTTTGCACCCAGCGTTCGGCACCGGTGGCCGCATCAAGGGCCACCAGTTCGCCAAACCCCGAGGTGACATAAAGTGTGTTCCCCTCAACTGCCAGACCACCGCCTGAAGCGTCGCCATCGCGATCCGTGACAGGGGTAATATCCCGCGACCAGATTTTGGCGCCCGATGTGCTGTGCGCCATCACCGTTGCCTGCGCATCCAGCGTGAACACGCGCCCCGCGGCAACCACCGGATCGGCGGTGATACGGTATTTGCGGCTGTCCCCTGCCCCGATCGGTGCATTCCAGAGATGGGTCAGGGAAGCTGCCAGTGCCGGATGGGTGATCCGGTGCTCGGGTGATCCGTAACGATGGGTCCATTGTGCATGGTTCACTGGGGCAGGCAACTTGATCGGAACCGCGCGATTCGCAGGGACAACTGCCGTCGTTGCGCCATCCGTAGCATCCTTGTTTGCCGTTACCGCATCCCCCAGCGGTGCGCGTAAATCCAGACGCTTTCCCGGTAGAATTTCTTCTTTCTGACCGCAGCCTGCCAACAATGCAGCAATTGCGACGCTCGCGACAATCCGGGACAGTTTCATGGCCTTATCGCCCTTCAAGTGTTTGTTCTTACATTCTATATACATTCCAGCGCCTCCCGACCCTGATAGGTCTTACGAGGCCTCGACTTTGCCGCCCAATACAACAATCAATTGCGAAGCACGGCTACGCAAACCCGCGCTGACCTCGACATCGCTGATAATATCCTGAAGACGGGAAATCGCCGCGTCTTTTTTATCTTCTTCAATGTCCAGCATGGCCAATTGCTCTTGGGCAAGCAACCTGAACGGCGCCCCTGCAACGGCAAGCGTTTCCAGTTTGCTGCGGCGTTCAGCGACAGGCATATCTTTGCCAGCCAGCAATATGTGTTTCAGCACCGCCATTTCACGATAGGCTGCTGGCAGCTCGGAGTTGTTTTCAAGTTTGACAAGTTCGGAAATAGCACGTTCACTATTTCCACTGTTCTTCGCCTCTGCCGAAGCCAACAGAGACACAACAGCCTGCGCCCCTTGGCTTTGGGCTGTAATTTTCGACAAGGCATCGGCACGGGCGGTTGCATCCTCGATTTCCAGCGCTGCAATCAGCGAATCCCCCAACGCCTGTGCGGCGGCCTGTTCCTGCGCTTTGCGCCATTCATTATAGGCGGCACCACCAACAATCAAAAGCACCGCCAAAATTGCAATCCAGCCGTATTTACGCATTAGGGCAAACAGTTTGTCCCGGCGCACTTCTTCTGTGACTTCTTCGATAAAACTGTCTGTTTCGCTCAACGTATCTACCCCTGATGCCATTCGCATATGCAAGCATGCGATTACCGGCCTTTATAGTCCAACGCAGTCTTACCCTATTGCGGCCAAGTTTGCCAAGGGGGTGCGAACAGCACAAAGTAGCGCCATAATCTGCCTCTTGCATGTTTAAACTGAACTAGGTAGTTTAGTTGGAAATAACACGCAGAAAGGCCGCCGTCCGATTTGTGGCCAATTATGCCCCAGACCACTAGTCTTCGCCACGGCGAAACCTGAACGAGGCCCGAATGAAACCGCTCCATATCCTGATTGCCATCCTTGTTTCCGGGTTCCTGTATCTGCTGGTTTTCGATCGGGACAGATTGCTGAATTTCGCCAAGGGCAACGCCGGGGCGGTCGAAGCAACCGGCGAAACACAAGAAACGCCCGCCGCTGCGGCAGCAGAACCCGCAGCACTGGTTTCCGTGGTTGCAATCCATTCCTCCGCACAAACCATTGACAGTGCCGTGATGCTACGCGGCCGCACCGAAGCGGCGCGGCAGGTCACCGTGATGGCGGAAACATCGGGTAAGGTGGTGTCAGAACCATTGCGAAAAGGGGCCTATATCGAGGCCGGTCAAACCCTGTGTCAGCTGGACCCCGGCACCCGTGAATCCCGCCTGGCCGAGGCCAAGGCCCGCCTGACCGAAGCCGAATCCCGCCTTCCCGAAGCCATCGCCAGCGCCGCCGGTGCCGCCGCCAAACTGACCGAGGCCAAGGTCAATGAAAATGCTGCTCGCCGGCTGAACCAGCAGGGCTATGCTTCGGAAACCCGCGCTGCGTCAGCCGAAGCCGCGCTGCAAGGCGCATTGGCAGGTATCGAGAGCGCCAAGGCCGCCGTAGTATCAGCCAAAGCAGCGGTCGAGGCGGCCAAGGCCTCGATCGCCTCGATCGAAAAGGACATCGAAAACCTGACCATCACCGCCCCCTTCGAGGGCCTGCTGGAAACAGATACCGCCGAGTTGGGCGTGTTGCTGCAACCCGGATCCCCCTGTGCCACGGTCATCCAGTTGGACCCGATCAAACTGGTCGGCTTTGCCCCCGAAACCGAAGTGAACAAGATAACTGTCGGCGCCATGGCCGGTGCCCGTCTGGCCACAGGTCGTCAGGTTAGCGGGCGGGTGACATTCCTGTCGCGCTCGGCCGACCCGCAAACCCGCACCTTTCGTGTCGAAGTCGAGGTGCCCAATGCCGGCCTTGCCATTCGTGACGGGCAAACCGTTGAAATCCTTGTAGCTTCTGACGGAACCAAAGCGCATTTGCTGCCGCAATCCGCGCTGACCTTGAACAATGAAGGCACGCTTGGTATCCGCTATGTCGGCCCCGACAACATCACCGGTTTCGCCCCTGTCAGCATCCTGCGCGACGCCCCAGACGGGGTCTGGGTTGCGGGTTTGCCGGATAAGGTAGATGTGATCGTATTGGGCCATGAATATGTCGTCGCGGGCGTGAAACTGGATGTCACCTATCGGGAGGCCAGCCAATGACGGGGATCGTCGATTGGGCCGCCGCACGCGCGCGAATGGTGCTTGCCTTTATCATCCTGTCACTGATCGCGGGGGCGATGGCCTATGCCACCCTGCCCAAAGAGGGCGAACCGGACATCGAAATCCCGATGCTGGTCATTTCCGTGCCCTTCCCCGGCATTTCGGCGTCCGATTCCGAAAAGCTTCTGGTCAAGCCGATGGAAACGGAATTATCCGGTCTGGACGGGTTGAAATCCATAAAGGCCACGGCAGCGGAAAACTATGCTGTGGCGATCCTCGAATTCGATTTCGGCTGGGATAAATCGCAAATCATCGCAGATGTGCGCGACAAGATGAGCACGGTCGAGGCGCAATTCCCCGATGGCGCGGATAAATACATCATTTCCGAATTCAATTTCTCGGAATTCCCGATCATCATCGTCAACCTGACCGGCGATCTGCCCGAACGCACCCTGTTGCGGGTGGCCAAGGATTTGCAGGACCGGCTGGAAGAACTGGAACCGGTTCTGGAAGCCGCCCTGACCGGCCAGCGCGACGAAATGGTCGAAGTGGTGATCGACCCGCTGCGGCTGGAAGCCTATAACGTCACCGCCGCCGATCTGATCAATGTGGTGGTGAACAACAACCAGTTGATTGCGGCGGGCGAAATCGAAACCGCCACCGGCGCATTTTCGGTTAAAATACCGTCTTCCTTTGACAAGGTGCAGGACATTTACGACCTGCCGGTCAAAACCAATGGCGACCGCGTGGTGACATTGGGTGATCTGGCGCAAATCCGTCTGACATTCGAGGACCGCAAGGGCGTGGCCCGCTATAACGGTGAAAACACCGTGGCGCTGCAGGTCAGCAAGCGCAAGGGGTATAACATCATAGATACTTCGAATCTGGTGCGTGAAGTGGTCGAACGCGAACGCGCCCTGTGGCCCGCCGAATTGCAGGCGGCCATCAAGGTGGGCACCTCGAATGACCAGTCCCGCACGGTTGGCAGCATGGTACGCCAATTGGAAGGCTCGGTTCTGACGGCGATTGCGCTGGTAATGATCGTGATACTGGCGTCCCTTGGCACCCGCAGCGCGTTGCTGGTCGGGTTCGCGATTCCAACCTCGTTCCTTTTGTGTTTCGTCCTGCTGGCGCTGATGGGCGTGGCAATTTCCAACATCGTGATGTTCGGCCTGATCCTTGCGGTCGGGATGCTGGTGGACGGGGCAATTGTGGTGGTCGAATACGCTGATCGGCGCATCCGCGACGGCGTTGGCCCGATGCACGCCTATGTCGAGGCCGCCAAGCGGATGTTCTGGCCCATCGTTTCCTCGACCGCCACCACGCTGTGCGCGTTCCTGCCAATGCTGTTCTGGCCCGGTGTGGCGGGACAATTCATGGGAATGCTGCCGATTACGCTGATCTTTGTCTTAACGGCCTCGCTGGTGGTTGCGCTGGTCTATCTGCCAGTGATGGGCGGGGTTTCGGGGCGGATGTCACGCAGTTTCGAGCACACCGCCGACCTGCTGCGCCCGCTGCCGTGGATTATCCGCGCTGTATTGGCCATCGGCGCACTTTATCTGGTGTTCGTTGGTGCGATGGAGGGGCTGAATCCCGACTACATCCCGCCACTGGGGGCCGTGATTGCCGGCATCAAACAGAACAGCCCCGGATTGGTGGGGGCGTTGCTGGGCTTTGTGCTGCAAACCCTGCCGTTTTTGATTGCCACCATGCTGGCCTCGGTTACGGTAAGTGCCGTCAAATTTCAACACAGGGCCAAACGGGTGCGCGCGGGGTATCACCGCTCGCTGTTTGGCTGGCTGATCCGGTTCATCACCGGCAACCCCGTGATGCCGATTGTCACCATCGCCGCCGTGATCGGCTTTGTCGTGGTGGTGTTCGGGATGTTTGCCAAAAACAACAACGGCACCGAATTTTTCGTAAAATCCGAACCCGAACAGGCCATCGTTTTCGTGCGTGAACGCGGCAACCTGTCTTTGGTTGAAAAAGACGCAGCCGTGGCCGAGGTGGAAAAAGTGATCCTTGCCACCAAGGGGATCAAAAGCGCCTTTGCCTTTGCCGGTCAAGGTGGCCTTAGCCAAAACACCGGCGGCGCCGGTGCCCCGCGCGACACCATCGGCCGTGTGCAAATCGAACTGATCCCCTGGGAGGATCGCGCGGATATCCCCGAACTGGACGGTGATCTGGTGATCGCCCGCCTGAAAAAGGCGCTGGCCAAAATCCCCGGCATCCGCACCGATATTCTGGACCTGCAACGCGGCCCCGCATCCGGCAAACCGGTTCATCTGCGCCTGAAGGGCAATGACTGGGATGCCTTGCAAAAGGCCGCCCTGACCGTGCGCGCCAAATTCGAGGATACCAAGGGGCTGGACGAAATCGAAGACACCCTGCCCCTGCCCGGCATTGACTGGCAAATCGACGTGGATGTGGAAAAGGCGGGCCGCTTTGGTGCCGATGTGCGCACCGTCGGGGCGATGGTGCAACTTGTCACGCGCGGCATTCTGCTGGACACCATGCGGGTCGATACCTCGGACGAGGAAATCGAGATCCGTGTGCGTCTGCCCAAAAAGGATCGCGTGCTGGCGACACTGGACAGCCTGCGGGTGCGCACCCGTGACGGGCTGGTGCCGCTGTCCAACTTTATCAGCCGCAAGCCGGTGCAAAAACTGGGCCAGATCGACCGCGTCGACCAGCGCCGTTATTTCGACGTGAAAGCGGCCGTTCTGGACGGGCTAACCAAATCCGAGACCAAAGACGACGGCACCACAACCGAGGTTCCAATCACCGCAAACGAACGCATCGCCACCCTGACAAAATGGCTGGAAACCGAAAAGCCCCTGCCCGCAGGCATCGCATGGGAATGGACCGGCGATAACGAGGAACAGGCCGAAACCGGCGCCTTTCTGGGCAAGGCGTTCATCGGTGCGCTGGGGTTGATGTTCATCATCCTGCTGGCGCAGTTCAACAGCTTTTACAACTCGGTTCTGGTGTTGCTGGCGGTGGTCCTGTCCACCACCGGCGTGCTAATCGGCATGATGGTGATGGGGCAGGCGTTTTCGATGATCATGACAGGGACCGGTGTTGTGGCACTGGCGGGGATCGTGGTGAACAACAACATTGTGCTGATCGATACCTATCAGGAATACACCCAATATATGCCCAAGCTAGAGGCCATCGCCCGCACCGCACAGGACCGCCTGCGCCCGGTGATGCTGACCACCGTCACCACCATGGCAGGCCTTGCGCCGATGATGTTCGGCCTGTCGCTGGATTTCTTTAACGGCGGTTATACCATCGACAGCCCCACCGCGCTGTGGTGGAAACAGCTGGCCACGGCAATCGTGTTCGGCCTTGGCATTGCCACGGTGCTGACGCTGGTGTTCACCCCGTCCATGCTGGCGCTGCGGGTGTGGTTGTCGGCGGGGGCATACCGGTCCCTGAACCGGCTAAAGGCGCTGTCCTTTGGCCGTCAAAGCGTTGAAGCCCGCGACATCGCCCTGAACCGCGCCAGCCGCAAGGTGAAATCGCCGGAACTGGTTTGGGGGGATGAAACGCAAGATGATGCGCCAACACAAAAGGAGCCACCGCAAGCGGATGATCCGAAGTCGGTGCTAGTTCTGACCGACAAGGTAGAGGACGAAAAGCCCACCAAGCCCAAACCACGCGGGCCAAAGGGCAAGCGGCTGCGGGCAGCGGAGTAGGTATGGGGGCGGCAACCTGACCAGTTGTTACCCCGTATAGGGTACCGCCCACGGTCTGAAATCGAACCGGCCTTCCTTGCGCAACAAGTGGAATTCGCAATACTGGTCAATCGCTTCTGCGGGATCGGTCAGGACCATCAGGTTGGGCACATCGGCATCTCTTAGATAATACACCACCCCATCCCTGCCTTTGGTTTTTACAAACAGCTGATCACCATCCGTGCGTTTCTTGCCTATAAAACTGCCCCAACTGTTCAGGAACGCTCTGAATTCATATCCAAGGTCTTTTGCCTCGGGCATTGTATCCGGAAACATCTCGTCGATTAAGGGGAGGTATTTTTTCTTCAGGCGCAAATCACCCAACAGATTTTCAATTGGGTCCCAGGAATTAGTTGGGTAAGGTAAAATCTGCGGGCAAATTCCAATGGCCGGGTGGTTGGGTATATTCAGGCCGTTAAACCGGTGATAATAGGCAAGTCGAATAGGTTCGGGCAGGCTAAGATGCCTTTCGTTCAATTTGACTGTGTAACCGCGTTCTTTGGTTAGCTTGGCATTTACACGATCTATCCGGCCCTGATAATCGGGATCGCTGGGATTTGACCCTGCAAAACAGCGATCGATCTGGATTACCTGCCCCTGAACTTCCTGGAAGAGGTTACAATAGTAGCTTAATGAACGAAGGCCTTCATGTAGTTTGCATCCGAGGCCGAGTTCCCCGCCGTTCATCAATATTCGGCCGGTTCTGGGCTGATGTTGCAGCGTCAGTTCGTACAACCATTCCTTGCCTTCAGCTAATGGTGTAAGTAAATCATACGAAGTTCTTGCTCTTATTTCCCAAACAACTGCCGGATCAACCTTTTGAGCAGATAAATACCAGTGATCATAGAATTTCTTGACTTCCGTTAACGTAAGAAAATCATCAGAAGTAATCATATCAGTTATTTCCCAGCATTATTTGGATTCGAGCTTCAAGGTGCGTTCTCATTTCGTTTTGCTGAATAACCAACCACGCCTGATAGCCCGGATCAAGCGGCACCCCACGGAACGTAGCCCCGTAGGGTGGGTTTTCAACCCACCATTCGTGCAGGGTCAAAACCAATGACGGCGGGGTGAACCCCGCCCTACGGCATCTTCCAAGCGTGGCGCAGGATCACCAATAGCAACAGAACCTCGGTCAGGCTGCCGACCCAGTAATATATCCACACCTCGCCAATGCAACTGCCCAGAATGGTGAGGGCATAGACCGCAGCGACGATGATGTTGGTCAAACGGTTGGCCCGGGGTGGCAGGATCAGGGAAAGCGAGATCATCAGGCTGGGGATGATCACATAGAGCGTGGTCAGCAACAAAAAACTCTGGTCCACCGTGAACACGGCAACCTTTCCGGCCAGCGCGTCCTGCAAAACATCGGCGCGGAAAAAGGCGAAGATATCGACATAGGCAAAGATAAACAAAAGCGAGGTCCAGAGTGCGGCGATCTTTAGCCGCGTATCTATGGGGCGGGCCGTGGTGGCGCGTTCAATATCGGTCATTTCGTCCTCCGACGTCAGATCATTGATATAAACCTGCGGTATGCGCCTCTCGAACCTTAGGACAGGATCGGCCGACCCTGCCCCGCCAGTCTGGCAGGATTATTCCGCCGCTGCCACCCCCTTTTCCTCGTCCGCCTGCTGGCGGTTCCACATCTTGTAATAGCGCCCGTGATGCGACAGCAATTCGTCGTGGCTGCCCTGTTCGACGATCACACCATCCTCAAGCACCACAATCATATCCGCGTCCACAATGGTGGACAGGCGGTGGGCGATGGTGATCACCGTGCGCCCCTGCCCCATCTCGCGCAGTGAATCCTGAATGTCGCGTTCGGTCTGGGTATCCAGCGCCGATGTGGCCTCGTCCAGCAACAGAATCGGCGGGTTTTTCAGCAGGGTGCGGGCAATGCCGACGCGCTGCTTTTCACCACCCGACAGTTTCAGCCCGCGTTCGCCCACGGTGGTGTCATAGCCATCCGGCAGGCTGAGGATGAAGTCGTGGATTTTAGCCGCTTTCGCCGCGTCTTCAATTTCTGCACGGGTTGCTTCGGGGCGACCGTAAGCAATGTTGTAAAGGATGGTGTCGTTGAACAGCACCGTATCCTGCGGCACCACACCGATTTGCGCGTGCAGGCTGACTTGGGTGACATCGCGCACGTCCTGATCGTCAATCCGCAACGCACCCTTGTTCACATCATAAAAGCGGAACAACAACCGCCCGATAGTCGATTTGCCACTGCCAGACGGCCCGACGATGGCCACAGTTTCACCACCATGAACCGTCAGGCTAACGCCCTTCAGAATGGGCCGCGCGGCTTCGTAACCGAAATAGAAGTCATCCAGCTGCACCTTGCCTTCCGTCACCACCAGCGGCTTGGCGTCGGGTTTGTCCTTCACCTCGGCGGGTTGTTCCAGCAGGGTGAACATCTCGCCCATATCCACAAGGGATTGGCGGATCTCGCGATAGACCGTGCCAAGGAAGTTCAGCGGCATGGTGATCTGGATCATATAGGCGTTGACCATGACGAAATCGCCCACTGTCAGGTCACCGGACTGAACACCCATTGCCGCCATCACCATCACGACCACCAGACCGGCGGTGATAAACACCGACTGGCCGAAATTCAGGAAGGCCAGCGAGTAGGAGGTTTTCAGGGCTGCTTGCTCGTAGCCGGCCATGGAAACGTCATAGCGTTCAGCCTCGCGCGCCTCGGCACCAAAGTATTTGACAGTTTCAAAATTCAGCAGGGAATCGATGGCCTTCTGGTTGGCGTCGGTATCCTGATCGTTCATTTGCTTGCGGATTTTCACCCGCCATTCGGTCACCTTGAAGGTGAACCAGACATAGGCCCAAATCGTTGCAACGACTACGGCCAAATACCAGATATCAAACACAAAATACAGAACAACCGCGATCATCAGCAGTTCCAGAACCAGTGGACCCATGCTGAACAGCAGGAACCGCAGCAGGAATTCAACCCCCTTGACCCCGCGTTCAATGATCCGGCTAAGGCCGCCGGTTTTGCGGGTGATGTGATAGCGCATCGACAAGCGGTGCATATGCTGGAAGGTTTCCAGCGCCAGCGCCCGCAAGGCGCGCTGTCCAACCCGTGCAAAGGCCACATCACGCAATTGCTGAAAGCCGACAGTCATCAGTTTGGCCACGCCATAGGCAATCGTTAACCCAATCGCCCCCGCGCCCAACATCCATGCCGGATTGTTGGCATCCCCTGCCAGTGAATCCACGGCAGCCTTATAGAAAAACGGGGTCAGCACCGAGACCAGTTTGGCCACCACCAGCAACAACATCGCCAGCACCACACGCCGTTTCACCCAAGGCTGATCCTTGGGCCACATATAGGGTGCCACCTTGCGAATGGTGCGCCAGTTCTGGCGGCGTTCCTCGGGTGTGAATTCGGTTTTGGTGATCTGGCTGACCATGGAGCGTCTTTCCTAATGGGTGGACACCCGAATGTAATGGCCCCGTAGCCGGATTACCAGCGCCTAATCCGGCACAGCGAACACTTGTCCGGGGTAAATCAGATCGGGGTCGCGAATGCTGTCGCGGTTAGCCTCGAAGACACGCACATACAACAGCCCGTCGCCATAGGTTTCCCGTGCAATTGCCCAAAGGGTTGAACCGGGCTGGACTGTCACCGATATCGCCGGGGCAGTTGCTGTATTTCGGGAGCTTTGCAGCGTTTCCGCCGTTTCGCGTTTGAACGGCGTTTCCGTGCGCGAAACCACGGCCCCTGTGCCATCAACCTGATCCACCCTTAGGGTATAGATGCCGCTATCGACATCGGGCAATTCGGTATGCCAGTCGCCACCGGCGTCTATCGGCGTGGTCAGAACCGGCTTGTTATCCAGATAGACCCGAACAAAGCCCTCATCCGTGCCGCGCCCCGACAACTGGACCTCGCCTGCGGCATCATATGTGATCGCGTCAATCACCACATTGGTTGTCATTTCAGGGCTGCTGTCGGCAGGCTGCAAGACACGCACGCCATCTTTTGTGGCCAACAATACAGCAGGGGCTTTGGGGGTTTCAGAAGCGTTGTCAGCTGGCGTTGGCGTATCCTCTGCCGCTGTGGTTGTTGCTGTTTGGGTTTCTACCGTTGTGGCGGCGGGTGTTTGGGGTGTTGTGGCCGCTGGTGTCCGGGTTTGTGCGGTTTCGGTTTGGGCATCAGGCGCACCGGCTTGCGCCCCTGTTTCGCCCGCCACAGGTGCGGTGGTATCGGCGGGTGTATCTTCTGTCGTAGGGATTTGGGCCTCGGTAGGCTGTTCTGTCTGCTGTGGCGCGGGTTCGGCAGGTTGCGTTTGCGTGGTGCTGGCGATCTGGTCTTGTGATTGTTCGGTGCTGGTTACCGGGGCCAGAATAATGCTGTCATCGGACGCCACCACAGCATCGCCTTCACCGGGAACAGACAAGGTCACAACGCGGGCGGTATCGCTGGGCGGAACCGTCAGCAGCGATACGAAGTTCCCTTGCGAATCTGCTGTTGCGCGTGCCACTTCCTCGCCATCCAGCAGGATGGTAACCTCTTCTCCGGGTTGGGCAAGTCCGGCGATGACCGAACTGCCGTCCGGCGCAACCCGCACCACGTCGAATTTCGGCGCGGGCACAGGGGGGGTGTCCACATTGCTTTGCCCTTCGGCTGCGGCCTGATCATCTGCGGCCGTATTGGGGACGGTTTTTGTTTGGGGGACAGTTTCTGTTTGGGAGGGTGTGGATGTAGCGGGAGATGTGTCGGTATCTGCCCCGCTAACAACATCTGTATCAGCCCCTTCGGACGGCTGTAGCAATGTTACCGGCGCTTGTTTGCTACTAAAAAACTGATAGCCCAGATAGGCCGCCAACGCCAAGGCAACAGCAGCGGCCCCTCCGGCCACCATTTGAATTCCGGACCCAAGCGCAGTCTTGTTTGTCATCTTATTCTTCCCTTTAGGCACGGTCCCCAGCGGCCCCGTACTTGCACGACCATAGCAACAGCGGTATCAGCGGTCAAAAGCCCTTTTCAAGGAATTTGTCGCATGTCCGTTCCCGCATCCCCTGCCCGCCTGTCCGTCTGTGTTTATTGCGGCTCCCGCTTTGGTGCCAACCCCGCCTTTAAGGCCGCCGCAACCGAATTGGGCCAGACATTGGCACAACAGGGCTGGCGGCTGGTTTACGGTGCAGGGGATGTCGGGTTGATGGGGGCCGTGGCCAACGGGGCGCAGGCGGCAGGCGGCGAAACCTTTGGCGTGATCCCCGAACATCTGTTGCGGCGCGAGGTCGGCAAGCGGGATCTGTCGCAATTCATCGTCACCGAAAACATGCACGAGCGCAAAAAGGTGATGTATATGAATTCGGACGCCATCGTGGTGTTGCCCGGCGGGGCGGGATCACTGGACGAATTGTTCGAGGTTCTGACATGGCGCCAATTGGGCCTGCATGAAAAACCGATCTACCTGTTGAATGTCGATGGCTATTGGCAACCCCTTTTGGCGCTGATGGAGCATGTGATTGAACAGGGGTTTGCCGATGCCGGCCTGCGCGACTATTTCGCTGTGGTCGAAACCGTGCCTGCGTTGACCGCCGCCCTGCGCAACGCCCTTTCCTGACGCAGCGCATTCAGTGAATAGATCGCCAGCGCCAGCCAGATCAGCGGGAAGGCAATCATATGCCAGCGGCTGACCGGCTCGCCGAAGGCAACAACGGCCACGGTGAATTGCAGGGTCGGGTTCAGGTAGAACAGCAGCCCTTGGGTAGCAAACCCCAACCGTTTCGCCGCATAGGAAAACAGGATCAGCGGCACCGCCGTAATCAGCCCCAGCCCCATCAGCATAACGGTGTTGAACCAGCCATCGCCAAATGCAGCAACGTTGCGACCGTCAAAGTCGCTCCAGCCCTGTGCATGGATGCCCCACAGCCAGACAATGGCCAGTGGCACCAGCAAAAGTACTTCTGTGGTGACCGACACCACCGGCCCCACCGGCACCTGTTTCTTGATCACCCCGTAGGCGACAAAACTAATCGCCAGCGACAGCGATATCCACGGTGTCACGCCCAATCCCCACGTTAGCAGGCCAACCGCGCCCGCGGCCAACAGCACCGAAAGGATTTGCACCCGGTCCAGCCGTTCGCGAAACAGCACCGCCCCCAGCAGGACCGAGATCAGCGGGTAGATGTAATATCCCAAACTCGCCTCGACCGTGCGGCCAACCTGAATGGCCCAGATGAAGATGCCCCAGTTTATTGCAATCAATATTGACGAG
>WFNH01000105.1 GCA_015488685.1 Marinosulfonomonas sp. | reverse complement strand
TTCCTCGATAAATTTGCGCCGCGCCCCTTTGGCGTTTGGTGGAAAGCCTGCAAAGAAGAACCTGTCCGTCGGCAATCCCCCGACGGTTAACGCCGCAATCACCGCCGAGGGGCCGGGGGCGGCAATCACAGGCTCCCCAGCCTCGATCGCCGCCCGCCCCAAAGCAAAACCCGGATCGGCCACCAGAGGTGTTCCCGCCTCGGAGGCATAGGCAACCGATTTACCATCGGCAATATACCGCATCAAACGTGCGCGCACCTTGTCGCCGCTGTGATCGTGATAGGCTATCATCGGCCGGTCCCCCAGCGGGATCCCGTGGATTTCCATCAGGCGTTTTGCCGTGCGGGTATCCTCGGCCGCAATCACATCCGCCGAGGCCAGTATATCCAGTCCCCGCAGCGTAATATCCCGCGCCGTTCCGATCGGGGTAGCGACGAAATACAAACCGGCAGAGAGTTGCTTCTTTTCAAAATTCACGGGATTCCCACCTTTCACGGCGTTTACTATTTGCTGGCAAGCGCTTAGTCTTGCCCCCTGAATCATTACGCGCAAGGGAGCGAGGATCAACCTATGTTTTTGTTATTGAGTAATTTCCAGAAGTTTGCAGGCCGTATTATTGCTGCACTGTCCATTTTATGGCTGGCAGCCTGTCAACCGGTCAGCCTGAGTGACGGCGGCCCCAGCATCAACACCAAAGCCGCCGTTCCCGTTGCCCTTTTGGTCCCCGGCGGATCGGCAAATCCAAGCGACAACCTGAACGCCAAAAACCTGGAAAATGCCGCACGGCTGGCGATTGCCGACCTTCAGGGCGTGAAAATTGACCTGCGGGTTTACAACACTGCCGGCAACCCCTCTCAGGCAGCCTCTGTTGCGGTTCAGGCTGTCAACGAAGGGGCAAAAATCATTGTCGGTCCGCTTTATGCCAAATCTGCAAACGCTGTTGGCAATGCCGTGGCAAAGCGCAATGTCAATGTGTTGGCATTTTCAAACAACGCGCAAATTGCCGGTGGCAATGTGTTTATCCTTGGTTCGACCTTTGAAAACACCGCAAACCGTTTGGTAAGCTATTCCAAACGTCAAGGTCGCGGGAAAATCGCTATCGTCCATGCCAGAACCCAGGCCGGTGAAATCGGGCGGGCCGCGATTTCCAATGCAATTTCCAGAGCGGGCGCAACCCCCGCAGGCGTTGCCTCATACGAGTTTTCGCAAGACGGGATTATCAACGCTATTCCGCAAATCGCGCAGACCATCAAAAGTGGCGGGGCACAGGCTGTGTTCTTTACGGCCAGTACGGATGCCGCGCTACCGCTTTTGACCCAAATGCTGCCCGAAAACGGTGTGAATAACAACGTGATCAAATACATCGGTCTGACCCGCTGGGATATCCCGCCTGCAACATTGGCCCTGCCCGGCGTTCAAGGTGCGTGGTTCGCCATGCCGCACCCCGGTATGACCACCAAATTCAGGGCGCGTTACTCGGCGGCTTTTGGCAGCAACCCGTTGCCCATCGCCGGTCTGTCCTATGACGGGATTGCGGCAATTGGCGCTTTGGTTAAAGCCGGAAAATCCAATGCTCTGACAACATCGGCCCTGACCCAAGGTGCTGGTTTTGTTGGCGCCAACGGCATCTTCCGCCTGCGCCCTGACGGCACCAACCAACGCGGTCTGGCTGTTGCGCAAATCCAGAACAATCAGGTCGTTATCGTTGACGCTGCCCCCAGCAGCTTTGGCGGCGCCGGCTTCTAGACGGACCTGATGAACGCCCATACGCCTTTGTTTTCGCCGGACAGTATGATCTGTCCGGCGAATGACATTTTCGACAAAGCTGCTGCGTGGGAGGCGCTTGAAGCCGCCTTCTATGAGGCCAAGGACGACCGCGAAATTCGCGCCGCTACCGTGGGGTATCTGCTAGAGGCCCGCAAACGCGGCAATGCAGCAATCGAGACCGCCTTCACCGCCGCCCCCTTTGCCGCCCATCGCACCACCCGCGCCTATGCCTATCTGGCCGATTGTCTGGTTGAAACCGCCTTTCAGGTGGCCACCCGCCATCTGCACAAAATCGCCAATCCCACCGATGCCGAGCGGCTGTGTGTGCTGGCTGTTGGCGGGTCTGGCCGCGCCGAAATGGCACCCCATTCCGACATCGATCTGCTGTTCCTGACCCCTTACAAAATGACCGCATGGGCCGAAAGCGTGATTGAGTCCATGCTGTATATCCTGTGGGATTTGCGCCTGAAAGTTGGCCATTCCAGCCGCACTATCAAGGATTGCGTCCGTCTGGGCCGCGAGGATTTTACCATCCGCACCGCCCTGCTGGAAGAACGCTATCTGGCGGGCGACGAGAAGCTGGCGGATGAATTGAAAGAAACCCTGTGGCGCGATTTGTTCCGCAATACCGGTCCCGAATTCATCGAGGCCAAGCTGGAAGAGCGCAGTGAACGCCACCGCAAACAGGGCGGCCAGCGCTATATGGTCGAACCAAACGTGAAAGAGGGCAAAGGTGGCCTGCGTGATCTGCAATCGCTATTCTGGATCGCCAAATACATCCACCGCGTCGATGACGTGGCCGAACTGGTTGCCCTTGGCCTGTTCACGCAAGACGAATACGATAGCTTCGCCAAGGCCCAGCAATTCCTTTGGGCCACCCGTTGCCATATGCATCTGATTGCCGGTCGCGCGATGGAACAGTTGACGTTCGATCTGCAAGTCGAGGTGGCCAAACGCATGGGATACAAAACCCACGATGGCCGTCGCGAGGTGGAATATTTCATGCAGGATTATTTCCGCCACGCGACCCATGTGGGCGATCTGACCCGCATCCTGCTGACCGCGCTCGAGGCCAGTCACGCCAAACAGGAACCCCGTCTGCTGCGGTTTTTCCGCCGCCGCAAAAAGGCCAAGCCGGGATACCAGATCGTCCAGAACCGCCTGAATGTTGCGGACGAAAAACTGTTCCTTCAGGACAAAATGAACATCCTGCGCCTTTTTGAGGAAGCCCTGCGCACCGGTGTTCTGATCCACCCTGACGCAATGCGGCTGGTGTCCTCGCATCTGGATCTGATTGATGACGAGATGCGCGCAGACAAGGAAGCAACCCGCATTTTCCTTGATCTGCTGCTGAAACACGGCAACCCAGAACGCGCCTTGAGGCGGATGAACGAGTTGGGCGTGCTGGCCGCCTTTATCCCCGAGTTCGAGCCGATCGTGGCGATGATGCAGTTCAATATGTATCACGATTACACCGTGGACGAACACACCATCCAGTGCATTTCCAACCTCGCCCAGATCGAGCGCGAGGAGTTGAAAGAAGAACTGCCCATTGCCTCGGGCATCCTGAAGGGCGGGATCAATCGCAAGGTGCTGTATGTGGCCCTATTGCTGCATGACATTGGCAAGGGGCGGGACGAGGATCACTCGATCCTTGGCGCGAAAATCGCCCGCAAGGTCGCCCCGCGTTTGGGATTGAAACCGGAGGAATGCAAAAACGTCGAATGGCTGGTGCGCAATCATCTGCTGATGTCGGACGTGGCGCAAAAACGCGATATTTCCGACCCGCGCACCATTCGCGGCTTTGCCAAGGCGGTGAAAAACAAGGAACGGCTAGACCTTTTGACGGTGCTGACAGTCTGTGACATTCGCGGAGTCGGGCCGGACACATGGAACAACTGGAAAGCCATGCTGATCCGGCGGCTATATTCCGACACCGAAACCGCGCTGGAAAGCGGTATGGAAGCCGTGAACCGCACCGCCCGCGAAAACGCCGCCAAAAAGGCGCTGCGACAGGCGCTGGCAGATTGGGACAAGAAGGATCTGAAGGTCGAAACCGCCCGCCATTACCCCCCTTACTGGCAGGGCCTGCAAACCAGCGCCCATATTATATTTGCCAAGCAGTTGCGCAATCTGACCGAAGACGAAATCCGCATCGACCTGAAACCCGACGAGGACCGCGACGCGACCCAAGCCTGCTTCGTTCTGGCCGATCACCCCGGCATTTTCTCGCGATTGGCCGGCGCCTTGGCGCTGGTCGGGGCCAATGTGGTGGACGCGCGCACCTACACCACCAAAGACGGCTATGCGACTGCGGTTTTCTGGATTCAGGACGGCGATGGCTCGCCTTACGAAGGATCACGCCTGAACCGGCTGCGCGTGATGATCGAAAAGACACTGAAAGGCGAAGTGATCGCGCGCGACGCCCTGCAATCACGCGACAAGATCAAGAAACGCGAACGCGCCTTCAAGGTGCCAACAACGATTACCTTCGATAACGAGGGGAGCGAGATTTACACGATCATCGAGGTCGACACCCGCGACCGCCCCGCCCTGCTCTACGATCTGACCCGCACATTGGCCCACGCCAATGTCTATATCGCCAGCGCGGTGATTGCGACATACGGGGAACAGGTGGTCGATACATTTTACGTCAAAGACATGTTCGGCCTTAAATATCACGAGGAAAACCGGCAAAAGACACTGGAAAAACGCCTGCGCAAGGCGATTGAAGAGGGCTTTGAAAGGGCACAGGCCGAATGACAGGACGCAAACGCATGCTGGGCGGGTTTCTGACCGTTGGCGGCTGGACTTTACTAAGCCGCCTGTTGGGTTTTGCGCGCGACGTGATGATCGCGGCGTTTCTGGGCACGGGTCCGGCGGCACAGGCGTTTATCGTGGCCTTTTCCCTGCCCAATATGTTTCGCCGTTTCTTTGCCGAAGGCGCGTTCAACATGGCCTTTGTGCCGATGTTCTCCAAGAAACTGGAATCCGGCGACGAGCCGCTTGAATTCGCCCGCGATGCCTTTTCCGGCCTTGCCAGCATCCTAATCACCCTGTCCGTGATTGCAATGGTGCTGATGCCGTGGCTGGTCTGGGCGATGGCCAGCGGGTTTGTCGGGGACGAACGGTTCGATTTGGCGGTCACCTACGGGCGCATCGCATTCCCCTATATCCTGTTCATCTCGCTTGCGGCGTTGCTGTCCGGTGTGCTGAACGCCACCCGCCGTTTCACCGCCGCCGCCGCTGCACCTGTGCTGCTGAATGTGATCTTTATTGCGGCTTTGGTGGTGGGCAATCTGGCCGGATTTGACGTGGGTCTGACATTGGCATGGATGGTCCCCGTTGCCGGTTTCGCGCAGCTGGCGCTGGTCTGGGTCGCGGCCAAACGGGCGGGCTTTGCCCTTTACCCCGCATGGCCAAAACTGACCCCTGATCTGAAACGCCTTGCCATCATCGCCGCCCCTGCCGCCTTGGCTGGTGGCGTGGTGCAGGTCAACCTGCTGGTCGGGCGACAAGTGGCCAGCCAATTCGACGCCGCCGTCGCGTGGCTCTATAACGCGGACCGGCTGTATCAATTGCCGCTGGGTGTGGTCGGCATCGCCATCGGCATCGTGCTGTTGCCCGAATTGTCGCGCCGCTTACAGGCCGGCGATACCGCTGGCGGACAAGAGGCCTTCAGCCGCGCCGGTGAAATCTCGCTTGCCCTGACCATCCCCGCCGCCGTGGCGCTGATCGTGATCCCGCTGCCGCTGGTCGAAGTGCTGTTCCAGCGCGGCAAATTCGGTCCCGACGATACCGCCGCCACCGCAGCGGCTGTGCAAATCTACGGCCTTGGCCTGCCCGCCTTTGTGCTGCAAAAAGTGTATCAACCGCTGTTCTTTGCCCGCGCAAATACCAAAACGCCGTTCTACTATGCGCTGGTCGCGATGGTGATCAACGCGGGCCTTGCCATCGGGCTGGCACCAATCATCGGCTACCTTGCCGCTGCCATCGGCGCGACATTCGCCAGTTGGGGTATGGTGTTCCTGCTGTGGTCGGGGTCGCGCAAAATGGGGGATGCAGCCCGCTTTGACAAACGCTTTCGCAAACGCATTATCGGCATTCTGGCCGCATCCGCCCTGATGGGGGTGGTTCTGCTTGCCGCGCAACTGGTGTTGAACCCGATGTTCGGCGCAGGCGCATGGCGCTATCTGGCCCTGATCCTGCTGATCGGCATCGGCATTGTCAGCTACTTTGGCATCGGCCAGATGATCGGCGCCTTCAAACTGTCGGAATTCCGCCGCTCCTTGCGCCGCTAATTCTTCTTTTCTTAAATACCTGCCGCGCGCAGCGCATCTTTTTTATCCCCGCCGCCGCACCTGCGCCAAAGCCCGCGAAAAGCCGCCAGGACTGACCACAAAGGACAACCCGAATCCTGTGGCAAATCCAGCCAGATCGGCAATCCAGTCCTGCCCGCCGCCAGGAAATAGCCCGAAAATCAGTTTGATAAACAGCAAAAACCCGATCAGCGTAAAAGCGCGGTATTTATTTGCCCCCTGCGCAGCCAGATTGACCCACAATAAAAAGGTAAACGCCCCGATCAACCCGTAATCGCCCGGATAGGCACCCACCAGCGCCACACGGCTGTCCACAAACAGCCCATACACCACCGCCCCGACAATGGCCGCGGCAAAGAAAACCAACAACAGCGCCCACCAGCGAAAAACCTCGCCCACGAATTTGCCCATCGCCAACAGGATCACCACGGCAAACAGCATATGGGTGAAATTCACATGCAGGAACGGATAGGTCACAAAACGCAATAACACCTCGGGCGGATAACGCCCGGCTTCGATCATTCGGTCGATCAGCAGGCCCGACGGCGCATATTCCTGCATCATAGCAATCCGCCAGCCCACAGCCTGTGGTCCACCGATCAAACCGCGCGCGCCCAGATTGAAGGCCAGCTCGATCAGAAACATCGCCCCCGCCAGCGCCACAATCACCGGCGGCAGGGGGTTAACGGGTGACACATTGGGATTACTGCTCATCTCTATAGGCTCCTTTGGTTGACGGCCCTTGCCCCTATGGGTAAGCGAAACGCACAACATAATCCAGACGGAGTACATATTATGACAGAGGTGGTCCACACACCCCGCGTCTTTTCAGGCATTCAGCCCTCGGGCGGCCTGACCCTTGGCAATTACCTTGGCGCGATCAAGCGCTTTGTCGAAATGCAGGAGGATGGCATCGAATCCATCTATTGCATGGTTGACCTGCACGCCATCACTGTCTGGCAAGACCCTGCCAAACTCCGCCACGCCACGCGCGAGCTGTGTGCCGGTTACATCGCCGCCGGATTGGACCCGGAAAAATCCATCCTGTTCAATCAAAGCCAGGTATCCGCCCATGCCGAGCTGGGATGGGTATTTTCATGCGTGGCCCGTATGGGCTGGCTGAACCGGATGACTCAATTCAAGGACAAGGCAGGCAAGAACCGCGAGAACGCCTCGGTCGGGCTGTTCAGCTATCCCACCCTGATGGCCGCCGACATTCTGGTCTATCACGCAACGCATGTGCCGGTGGGCGAAGATCAGAAACAGCATATCGAACTGACCCGCGACATTGCGGCCAAGTTCAACCATGACTTTGGCGTTGATTTCTTTCCGATTACCGAACCGGTGATCGAAGGCGCGGCCACACGGGTGATGTCCTTGCGCGATGGTTCGAAAAAGATGTCGAAATCCGATCCTAGTGATATGAGCCGGATCAACATGACTGATGACGCCGACACGATTGCGAAAAAGATCCGCAAGGCCAAAACCGACCCAGACGGGTTGCCAAGCGAAGCCAAAGGGCTGGACGGACGCCCCGAGGCAAAGAACCTTGTCAGCATCTATGCGGCGCTGTCTGAACAGTCGGTCGATCAGGTTTTAGCCGAAGTCGGCGGCAAGCAGTTTTCCGAATTCAAACCGATGCTGTCGGAATTGGCCGTCGAAAAACTGTCGCCCATATCCGCCGAAATGGCGCGGCTGATGCAGGCACCGGATGAAATCGACGCAATCCTGCGCAAAGGCGCCGGCAAGGCCCGCGTGATCGCCGATCCGATTCTGCAAAAGACGTTGGAGATTGTCGGGATGGTGCGGTAGCGCACATATTCTGCGGATAAACCGCCAATTTTCCAATTTTTTATCAATGTTACCTTGGCTCCTGTAATCTGAAAGGAGCCAAGGTATGAACTCGACCAACCCTTCTGTCCGTATCGGGCATGTCCATTTGAAAGTGGCCGATCTGGAACGGGCCATCTGGTTTTATTCCGATGTGCTTGGTTTCGAGGTGATGCAGAAATTCGGGAACCAAGCCGCTTTTCTTTCTGCTGGCGGATATCATCATCATATCGGCTTGAACACATGGGACAGCCTGAATGGCACACCTCCGCCGCATGGACATACCGGCCTATATCATACTGCATTCCTTTATCCCTTGCGGGAATCATTAGCAGTTGCCCTGTTGCGCGTTCAAAATGCAGGTATTCCATTTGACGGGGCTTCCGATCACGGGGTCAGCGAAGCGGTCTATCTGCATGATCCGGACGGCAACGGGGTGGAATTATACTGTGACCGCCCCAAGGATGAATGGCCCCGTGATACCAAAGGGAATCTGGCCATGAACACAGCCCCGCTGGATGTGGATGCGTTAATTTCAATAGCTCGCAATGCCAGCTAGCCGTTTATTATAACAACGCACGACCCGCCGCATCATTGTCCTCTTGCGTTGCATCCACATCCCCTGCATCATTGGCCACAAGGAGAACAACACATGCGTAAATTTCTTGTGGTGCTGGATGACAGCCGTGAATGTCTGAACGCGATGCGGTTTGCAGCGATGCGGGCGGCGAAATCGGGGGGCGGGGTCGAGGTTCTGGCCATTATTCCACCAGAGGAGTTCAATCACTGGATCGGCATCGGCGACATCATGCGCGAAGAGGCTCGTGAGCGGATCGAGGTGCATTACGAGGTATTTGCCAAATGGATGCGCGATCGGCAGGGGATTGAACCCGAACTGGTGATCCGCGAAGGCAAGGCCGTAACCGAGATTATGGCGCAGATCGAAGAAGACAAGGAAATCGGCCTGTTGGTGTTGGGGGCCAGCAGCGATAAAAAAGGCCCCGGTCCGTTAATCACCCAACTGATGAAATCAGTGGCCAACTTCCCGATACCGATCACTATCGTGCCCGGCGAAATGTCCAAGGAACGGCTGGAAGCGATCACCTGATCCGCAATTAGAACCATTCCAAACCTTGACAGCGCGGCGTTGCAGGCGCATATCCATAATCCTGACCAAAAAGGTGTGCCAAATGTTTATCCAGACCGAATCCACCCCGAACCCCGCAACCCTTAAATTCCTGCCGGGCCAAACTGTGCTTGGCAAAGGCACCGCCGATTTTCCCTCGGCCGAAGTGGCGGGCAAATCGCCGCTGGCGCAGCGTATCTTTGCGGTTGGCGGCATTTACGGCGTGTTTCTGGGCACCGATTTCATCACCGTGACCAAAGGCGAGGACATCGCGTGGGAGCATATCAAACCCGCAATCCTGGGTGCGATCATGGAGCACTACCAATCCGGCGACCCCGTATTGATTGGCGAAGCCGAAAGTGCCGGCCATGCCGACCACGAGGAAGCGGACGAGGCCATCGTTTCCCAGATCAAGGAACTGCTGGACACCCGCGTGCGCCCCGCTGTGGCGCAGGATGGCGGCGACATCACCTTTCACGGCTTTGATCAGGGCGTGGTTTACCTGCATATGCAGGGCGCTTGCGCCGGTTGTCCATCGTCAACCGTGACCCTGAAAATGGGCATCGAAAACCTGTTGCGCCACTATATTCCCGAAGTGACCGAGGTGCGCGCGGTTGACCTCTGAACCGTTGATACTGGCGTTTGATACATCGGTCGCGCATTGCGCGGCCGCTTTGCTTTGGGGTGATCGGGTATTGGTGCAGCGGGACGAACCAATGGCCAAAGGACAGGCCGAACGTCTGTTTCCCCTGCTGGAAGAGGTACTGGCCAAGGCCGGCAAAACATGGGGTGACCTGACCGCCATCGGCGTTGGCACCGGCCCCGGCAATTTCACCGGCATCCGCATTTCCGTTTCCGCCGCGCGTGGTCTGGCCCTGTCGCTGGGCATCCCGGCCGTTGGCGTTTCCAGTTTCGAGGCCTTGGCCATTAACCATCCCCGTCCCATTCTGTCATTAATTGACGCCCGTCGCGAACAGGTCTTCGCGCAGGAACTGACGGCAAATGGGGCGCATGACCCGTTCATGGCGACCAAAGACACCCTGCCCGACATGCCCACCATCGGCCCTTTCGATACCGTTGATCCCGTGGCCATCGCCCGCATCACCGCCACCCGCTTTGACGATCCGGGTCTGCCGCGCCCTGCCCCGCTGTATGTCCGCGCGCCCGATGCCGCGCCACCGCGTGATCCCGCACCCGTTATCCTGCCATGACCCCAGATGCCCTCGCAGCCCTGCACGCCAAATGTTTTACCATGCCGCGCCCGTGGTCGGCGGCGGAATTTGCCGCGCTGCTGGCGTCAAAAGGCGTCTTTTTGCAGCATTCACCTGCCGGTTTCGCCCTTGGCCGCGAAATCGCCGGTGAATCCGAATTGCTGACCCTTGCAGTTGATCCGGCCCTGCAACGCCAAGGCCACGGCCGTCGCCTGTTATCCGCCTTTGAGGCCGTATCCCGCAAACGCCGCGCATCCGTGGCCCTGCTGGAGGTCGCCGCGACCAATTCCGCTGCCCGCAACCTGTATGAATCCGCCTGCTACCGCGAATCTGGGTGCCGCCCACGCTACTACACACCACCTCATGGCGAAAAAATAGACGCAATATTGATGCGTAAATCCCTGATTTGAGTCGGATTTTTCCCCAATCCTCCCGTCAACCGTAAAAACCACCCCCAAGACGCCACCAAATGGGAAAAAGCTATTGACGCTCCCCATCACCTGCGGGCTTAATTGCGGATGATCTAGTAAAACGATCTGCTCGCTTACTCGGGTTGCCTTCTTGTTTCGCTGGTGACCCAAAACAAAAATCGGGAGAGAAAATTATGACCCTTATGCAGAAATTCCTTGGTGCAGCTGCCACACTTGCCCTATCCGCAGGTGCCGCGCTGGCCGATCCGGCCATCATCTTTGACCTTGGTGGCAAATTTGACAAATCCTTTAACGAAGCCGCCTTTACCGGTGCCAAACGCTGGGCCGAAGAAACCGGCGGAAACTTTCGCGAAATCGAACTGACATCCGAAGCCCAGCGCGAACAGGCCCTGCGCCGTTTTGCCGAAGCCGGCTATAACCCCGTTGTCATGACCGGTTTTGCCTTTGCATCGTCGCTGGATACAGTGGCTCCCGATTTCCCCGATACCAAATTCGCCATCATCGACATGGTTGTCGATCAGCCAAACGTGCAGTCGGTTGTTTATAAAGAGCAGGAAGGCTCATATCTGGTTGGCATGATGGCCGCTATGGCTTCCAAATCCGGCACCGTCGGCTTTGTTGGTGGTATGGACATCCCACTGATCCGCAAATTCGCCTGTGGCTATGTGCAGGGCGTCAAGGCGGTGAACCCCGATGCGACCGTGATCCAGAACATGACCGGCACAACACCGGCAGCCTGGAACGACCCGGTTAAAGGTGGCGAACTGACCAAAGCGCAGATCGCACAGGGTGCAGATGTTGTTTATGCCGCCGCCGGTTCCACCGGTCTGGGTGTGCTGCAAACGGCTGCTGACGAAAACATTCTGGCGATCGGCGTTGATTCGAACCAGAACTACCTGCATCCGGGTCATATGCTGACATCTATGATGAAGCGTGTTGACGTGGCTGTTTACAATGCATTCTCGGCCGGCCCCGACCTGAAACCCGGCTTCAATGTGCTGGGTCTGGCCGAAGGCGGTGTTGACTATGCCTTTGATGAATACAACAAAGACCTGGTAACACCCGAAATGAAAGCCGCAGTGGATGATGCCAAAGCCAAAATCATTGCTGGCGAGATCGAGGTTCACGACTATATGTCTGACAACTCTTGCCCGGTGAAATAAGCACCAATGGCTAATGCACAACTTAAGGAGCGGCAGGAAACTGCCGCTCCAGCTATCGAACTTGTCGGCATCTCCAAGGCCTTTGGGCCGGTGCAGGCAAACAAGGACATCACACTTTCTGTTGCGCGCGGCTCGATCCACGGGATCGTTGGCGAAAATGGCGCCGGTAAGTCAACGCTGATGTCGATCCTTTACGGATTTTACAAGGCCGACGCAGGCGAGATATATATCGGCGGCAAAAAGACTCCGATCCCCGACAGTTCCGCCGCGATTGCAGCCGGTATCGGCATGGTGCACCAGCACTTCAAACTGGTTGAAAATTTCACCGTTCTCGAAAATGTTATTCTGGGCATGGAAGACGGCCCGATGTTGCGCCCGTCATTGGCCAAGGCGCGCAAACTGCTGCAACAGCTGTCTGACGAATACGAACTTAGCGTCGACCCCGATGCGCTGGTCGAAAACCTGTCTGTTGGCCACCAACAGCGCGTTGAAATCCTGAAAGCACTGTATCGCAAGGCAGACATTCTGATTCTGGACGAACCCACTGGCGTTCTGACCCCCGCCGAGGCCGACCACGTATTTCGCATCCTCCAAGGGCTGAAAGAACAGGGCAAAACCATCATCCTGATCACCCACAAACTGCGCGAGATCATGGAGATCACCGATACCGTATCGGTGATGCGCCGTGGTGAAATGACGGCGACGGTGAAAACTGCCGAAACCAGCCCCGAACAATTGGCCGAACTGATGGTTGGTCGTAAGGTTCTGCTGCAAATTGACAAGAAACCGGCCACACCGGGGGCCGATATTCTGGAAGTTAAAAATCTGGAAGTCACCGATGATAAAGGCGTAAAGCGGCTGAAAGGCATTTCGCTGGAAGTGCGCGCCGGTGAAATTTTGGGTATTGCCGGTGTATCAGGCAACGGGCAGACCGAATTGCTGGAAGTGTTGGGCGGTTACATGCCCGCCAGCGGCACCATCCTGATTAACGGCACCGAAATTGATCTGACGGGCAAACATTCCGATGGCCAGTCCCGCCGCAAACGCGGCATTGCCCATGTGCCCGAAGACCGGCAAGCCGAAGGGTTGATCATGGATTTTGCGGCATGGGAAAACATGATATTCGGCTATCAGAACGACCCCGCTTACAACAAAAATGCCCTGATGATGGACAACGCCGCGATCCGCAAGGAAACCGCGGCCAAGATGGAACGCTTTGACGTGCGCCCGCCAATCCCCGCGCTTCAGGCAAAAAACTTTTCCGGCGGCAACCAGCAGAAAATCGTGTTGGCACGTGAAATTGAACGCAACCCCGATCTGTTGCTGGTCGGTCAACCCACCCGTGGTGTGGACATTGGCGCGATCGAATTCATCCACCAGCGGATTGTGGAATTGCGTGATGAGGGCAAAGCGATTTTGCTGGTCAGCGTCGAGCTGGAAGAAATCCTGTCCCTGTCAGACCGCATCCTTGTGATGTTTGACGGGCATATCATGGGCGAACGCGACCCCGCCAAAACAGATGAAAAAGAACTGGGTATGTTGATGGCAGGTATGGAAACCAACGGGGGGGCAAACTGATGGACAAGATGCCAAGATGGGCAGACGTCGTTCTGATCCCGCTGATCAGTCTGATGCTCGCGTTTATTGCTTCTGGCCTTGTGGTGCTGGCGATCGGGGAAAACCCGATTCAGGCCATTACCGTGATGGTCAAGGGCGCGCTGGGGTCCACTTCGGGCCTTGGCTATACGCTGTATTATGCCACGAATTATATGTTCACCGGCCTTGCGGTTGCCGTGGCGTTTCATGCGCGGATGTTCAACATCGGCGGCGAAGGTCAGGCAGCGATTGCGGGCGTTGGTGCAACCCTTGTTATCCTTGCCTTTGACTGGCCGCACTGGGCATTGGCGCTGCCATTCGCCATAATGGGCGCAGCACTATTTGGCGGGTTTTGGGCCGCTGTTCCTGCCTATTTGCAAGCCAAACGCGGTAGCCACATCGTGATCACCACGATCATGTTCAACTTTATCGCCGCGGCTGTCATGGGATTTCTGCTGAACGGGGTGCTGAAAAACCCCAACACGCAAAATGCCGAAACGGTGAAATTTCCAGCCGGGGCGCATCTGCCAACCGCGCATGAAATGCTGGCGCCGCTGGGCATCAATTTCTCGAAATCTGCCCCGTTGAACATCAGTTTCCTGCTGGCCCTGCTTTGCGCGTTTCTGGTGTGGTTCCTGCTGTGGCGCACACGTCTTGGCTATTCGATCCGTGCCTTTGGCCAATCCGAAAAGGGGGCGAAATACGCGGGCATTTCGGCGTTCAAGATCATTATGATCTCGATGTTCATATCGGGCGCTTTGGCCGGGATGCTGTCAATCAACGTGGTGATGGGCGAACAGGAAAGACTGATCAAGGAATTCGTGGAAGGTGCCGGATTTGTCGGCATCGCCGTGGCCCTGATGGGGCGCAACCATCCGGTCGGCATTATCCTTGCCTCGATCCTGTTCGGGATGCTGACGCAGGGCGGGTTCGAACTGCTGTGGGAAATGCCCAATATCAGCAAAGAAGTGGTGCTTGTCATTCAGGGGATGATCATCCTGTTTACCGGCGCGCTGGATTATATGGTGCGGGGCCCGGTCGAAAAACTGTTCCTGCGCATGCATAAAGGAGCCTAGGCAATGGATACTGCAAACTTCTTCCTTCAGGCTCTTTTGACCGCAGATATGACCATCCGCGTGTCCGTGGTGCTGATCTTTGCCTGCCTTGCCGGGCTGTTCTCCGAACGCGCCGGTATCTTTGATATTGGGCTAGAGGGTAAAATGCTGATCTCGGCGTTTTTCACTGCTGCTGTGTCCTACCAGACCGGATATATCTGGTATGGCGTGGCTGCGGGTATTGCCGCATCGCTTGTGTTCGCGCTGATCCACGGCGTGGCCTCGATTACGTTTCGCGGCAATCAGCTGATTTCCGGTGTGGCGATCAACTTTCTGGCCTCGGGCCTGACGGTGGTTATTGGCCATGCATGGTTCAAAAAGGGTGGCCTGACACCGCCCCTTAGCGATGCCGAGCGATTCCACGAAATCACCCTGCCCTTTGCAGACACCCTGCGCGACGTGCCAATACTGGGACCGATCTATGCCGATGTCATCTCGGGCCATAAATTGCTGGTCTATGTGGCCATGCTGATTGTGCCGCTGACATGGTGGCTGCTGTATCGCACCCGCTTTGGCCTGCGTCTGCGGGCCGTCGGGGAAAACCCGGCCTCGGTTGATACCGCTGGTGTTTCGGTCGTGCGTTACCGCTATGCCGCTGTGCTGATTGCAGGTGTGCTGTGCGGATTGGGCGGCGCGTATCTGTCAACATCCCAGGGCGCGGCCTTTGGCAAGGAAATGACAGCCGGCCGTGGCTTTATCGCGCTGGCTGCACTGATCTTTGCAAAATGGCGTCCGTGGTATGCGTTGATGGCCTGTTTGCTGTTCGGTTTTCTTGAAGCAATCAGCAACCTGTTCCCGAATATCAATGTGTTCGGGCTGTTTGAAATTCCCGTCCAGTTCACGCAAGCCCTGCCATATATCCTGACTGTGGTGATTCTTGCCGGCTTTGTCGGCAAGGCAATTCCACCCCGTGCGGGCGGCGAACCATATGTGAAAGAACGGTAAATATACGAATTTCTGCATATATAATACATAAAACCCGCCTGCACCTATTGTCTGGGCGGGTATTATTGCCTTAGGAAGGCGTATGTGGATTTATCTTCCTATTGCCGGGATGCGGGTAAGCATTTTTCGTTTACCGGTTCCTGAAAACCTTGTCGGTATCTTGTCAGAGACAGGCAATGTTGGAGGCAAGCAGGCGTTTGATCTGCGATGGAGACCTGACAAGCACTGTTCTGTTATTGCCGGCGGAGGCCGCTAGATGTTGCGTTACATTGCCTTATTCCTTCTGATCGCCTTTCCTCTGAAAGCAGGCGAAGAAATCATTGCGGACCTGTCACAAAGCCGCGTCGGGATATCGGCCACATTTAACGGCTCGGAAATTCTGATTTTCGGCGCGATCAATCGTGATGCGCCGACCCCCGAAAACAACCCGGTACAAGTTATCATTTCGGTTTCGGGCCCGTTAGAACCCGTTACGGTGCGTCGCAAGGACAAGCGAGCAGGCGTCATCTGGGTCAACAGCGCCTCAGTATTGATTGACAAGGCACCCAGTTTCTATTCGGTGGCCACAACCGCCCCTTTGAAAGAAATTCTGTCAGACGATGCAGACCGAAAATACAAGGTTTCGATCCAGCGCGCGATTGAATCCATCGGCGCACAGATCGCATCGGGACATGCAAAAGAATTCACCGAGGCCCTGATCCGCATCCGCACCAACAACGACCTGTATCATGTGCGCGAAGGTGCCGTGGAACTGATGTCGGATACGTTGTTTCGCACATCAATCGATCTACCCTCGAACCTGACGGCCGGTGTTTACACGGCCCGCATCCTGATCACCCGCAACAAACAGGTGGTGGATGTGTTTGAAACCGAACTGGATATTCACAAGGTTGGTCTGGAACGCTGGCTTTATAATCTGGCCCATGAAAATGCGCTGTATTACGGGCTGATGTCCCTGTTCATCGCGATTGTGGCTGGCTGGTCGGCTTCGGCAGTCTTCAGCTACTTCAAGCGCTAACACCTGTTTTCTTTCAAAGAAAACAGTCCGAAATCTTTGCAAGATTTCGGGCCGGATTCAACCGCGTCCGATCAACGGCATCTTGGTCGCCATCAATGTCATAAACTGCACATTGGCCGACAGCGGTAACCCCGCCATTTGCAACACGGCATCCGCCGCAATCTGCACATCCATCATCGGCTGAACCGGCACATCCGGATTGGCCTTTAGCGCCCGCGCGTTCAACTGTTCCAGCAATTCGGTCTGCGCATTGCCGATGTCGATCTGACCGCAGGCAATATCAAACGCCCGCCCGTCCAGACTAAGCGTCTTGGTCAGCCCGGTGATGGCGTGTTTGGTGCTGGTATAGCCCACCGATCCGGGCCGTGGCGCATGGGCTGAAACCGATCCGTTGTTGATGATCCGCCCGCCCATCGGATCCTGCCGCCGCATCTGCGCGAAGGCAAACCGTGCCGCCAGAAACATTCCCGTCAGATTCAGGTCCACCACTTGGCGCCATTCGTCCACAGATATTTCGTCAATCAACCCCGCAGGGCCGAATGTGCCCGCGTTGTTGAACAACACATCCACCCGCCCCGTGGTCGCAACAAAATCATCAAACGCAGCCTTTAGCGCCACCTCGTCCGTTACATCGGCTGGCAACACATGCGCCGCCGGAGACCCCGCCGCAACCGCCTCCAATGCCTCGCGCCGGCGCGCAATCAGGCCAACTTGCCAGCCGGTCTTCAGAAACACCTTGGCCGTAGCCGCGCCAATGCCGGAACTTGCACCAGTAATCACAATCGCCTTGCTCATTCTTCGCCCCCGTCCAGTTTCAGTGGTGCCGGGGCGACCACCAGATCATCCACCCGCAGCGGCCCTGTAGGCCGTGCCAGCATATTGCGCGTCACCCAGAACAGCCGCTTTTCCGCCCGCGTGATCGCCACATAGGCCAGCCGTTTCCACAGCGCCTGTCCGGCCTCAACCCGCCCCATCCGCGCGGCAATCGCCAGATCGGGGGCAAACACCTGCACATCTTCCCATTGGGACCCCTGCGACTTGTGGATCGTCACGGCCGAGCCATGCAAAAACGCTGCCCCCATACGCGCCGCGAAGGGGATGAACGGCTCTTCCTCGTCCGGCAGTTCAATCTTGATAATCGAGGCCGCAGACACTTGCGGGTCCTCGGCCCCGATCACATGCAGGCGCGAAAATCCCGCCTTGCGCCCCGGCCCCAGATAGATCACCTGCGCGCCCTTGATCAGCCCGCGCGCCTCAAGATCAATGCGTTTCTTGCGATGTTTCAGGGGCAGTTCGATCCCGTCGCAAATCAGCGGCTCGCCCGCCAGCAATTCATCCGGCGGTGCCCCGAAAGCGCCACGAAACGCCTGTATCAAACGCACCCGTGTTTTATTGGTCCAGACCAGAACAGGCGAGCGCGCCATCATATCCGCCTCGACCCGCCGCGCAAAGATCACACGATCATCGCGTTTCGAGGCGTCCTCGACCATGCGTTCGAAATCATGAAATTGCAGGCTTTCGTCGCTTAGCGCATGGGCCAGATCAAGGATCGGATTATCGGCGTCCTGCCGGTGGATACGATGCAGCACCAGCTTTTGCTTGCCTTTGAAATTGTCGAACACCATCTCGCCGGATTGGCCGACGGGGGCCAGTTGCGCCGGATCACCGAACAACACCAGCGTCGGGAATATTTCCTTCAGGTCATCCAGTTGATCACGGGTCAGCATCGAGCTTTCATCAACAAACCCGATATCCATCGGCTCGTCCCGTCGTTTCCAGCCGATGATAAAATCCGAGCCACGCAAACCTGCCGCTGCCAAGGCACCGGGGATGGATTTGTTGCTGGAGTAGAACAGCGCGGCACGGTCCAGAGCGGCCTCGGTCAGCCCTTCGATTTCAGGCTTTTCACCCTGTCCGGCCAGCCATTCGGCGATCTTTTCGTACTCGGGATCATAGAGCGGCGTGTATAAAATACGGTGGATCGTGGTTGCCGGCACACCGCGATTGCGCAACACGCTAGCGGCTTTGTTTGTGGGGGCCAGAATGGCCAGCGTGCGCTTGTCTTTGCGCTTCTTGCTCTCGTAATCGCCGGAAATCGTCTCGACACCCGCTTCTTCCAGCGCCTGATACAGTTGCGCCAGCAGCAGGGTTTTGCCCGAGCCTGCCTTGCCGACCACAGCCAGAACATGGTCGCGCCCGTCGGCCTGCGGGGTCAGGATAGCGTTGTCCAGATCAACGCCAGCGTGCCGCAGAACGTCGCTGATACGGTCATAGGCTTCGGCCTGATCGTCCGAGAATGTCAGGGCAGGAAATGTCATGCCGCAACCCTATCGCGGGGGGAGAGGCTTGACCAGCAGGATCGCGCTGCCCCGGACATGATCCGGGGCCTTTTTGCTCCGGCATCCCGAGAGGTCCCGCATCAGGTGCGGGACAGCATTTCTATTGCGCCTCCAACGCATCCTCAAGCGTCCGCAACCCCGTTGTCGGCGCCTGCACCAGCACGGCCATATTGCCCGGTTTGTGCTCGTTCTTCCACATCTTCATGTGCGCTGCCGGAATCTCATCCCACGGGAATACCTCGGACATGGACGGGTCCAGCCGCCGTTCCACCATCAACTGGTTCGCCGCTGCCGCCTGTTTCAAATGGGCAAAGTGTGACCCCTGCACGCGCTTTTGGTGCATCCACAAATAGCGCGCGTCCATTGTCAGGTTATAGCCCGTGGTGCCGGCACAGATCACCACCATGCCGCCTTTTTTACAGACAAAAACCGAGGCCGGAAAGGTCGCTTCGCCGGGGTGTTCGAACACCATATCGACATTCACACCCTTGCCGGTGATGTCCCAGATCGCCTTGCCGAACTTGCGCACCTCTCCGAACCATTCCTTGTATTCGGGCGTGTTCACAATCGGCATCTGTCCCCAGCAATTGAAATCCTTGCGGTTGATCACCCCCTTGGCGCCCAACCCCATCACGAAATCGCGCTTGTCCTCGTTGGAAATCACGCCAATCGCATTGCCGCCCGCCGTGTTGATCAACTGGATCGCAAAGGACCCCAGACCACCGGACGCGCCCCAGACCAGCACATTTTGCCCCGGCTTCAGTTCATGCGGGTGATGCCCGAACAACATCCGGTAAGCGGTGGCCAAAGTCAGCACATAACAGGCGCTTTGTTCCCACGTCAGGTGTTTGGGACGTGGCATCAACTGCTGCGACTGAACCCGTGTGAATTGCGCAAATGAGCCATCCGGCGTTTCATAGCCCCAGATTTTCTGGGTCGGGGAAAACATCGGATCACCCCCGTTGCATTCCTCGTCATCGCCGTCATCCTGATTGCAGTGGACCACCACCTCGTCGCCGACCTTCCAGCGCGTAACCTTGTCGCCCACCTTCCAGACGATCCCCGCCGCATCCGACCCTGCAATATGGTAATCGGCCCCGTGCACGTCAAAGGTGGAAATCGGCGTGCCCAATGCGGCCCAGACACCGTTATAGTTCACACCTGCGGCCATCACCAGAACCAGCACCTCGTGGCTGTCGATCTCGGGCACATCAACCACTTCCTGCAGCATCGCCTTGTCGGGATCACCGTGGCGTTCGCGGCGGATTGCCCACGCATACATCTGTTTGGGCACATAGCCCAGCGGCGGGATTTCCCCGACTTCGTACAGGTCCTTTTCAGGGGCGTCGTAAGGGGCGATATCGGGGTGGGTTGCAACAGTCATTATAACCTCCAAAGCCAAAGCCGTGGCGCAGAATCAACCGCACCATTCATTAGGTGGAATATGATTCGCTGCGCAATAATGCAATCGCTAACAGGGGTTATTTTGTAATTTTCTAACCTTGTAAATTTTCACTGGCTGTCCTTTTCGCCCGCTCGATCAGATGCGCAATTGAATTGGCATAGTATTGCAGCGCCGGTTTTTCGTCGCTGTTTACACTATACTTCCCGTCCTGCTCGGTCAGCATCCGGCGTTTGGTCAGCAGGGTCAGGCCAAATTCGGCAGCATAATCCAGACTGTCACGCGGCACATGGATATGGGCGCCGTTGGCTTCCAGCCAGTTGGCCAGTTCACACACCCGCTTCACCACCTCCTCTTTGGTCAGTGGCTCGTCTGCGGACAACAACACCGTTGCCACCATCGGCACGGGCAACACCGGCACCACCTCGCGCACGCGTTCCATCACCTTTTCGGCCACGCATTCGGTCACATTGTCAGGACAGGTTTTGACAAATTCCTTCAGGCTGACCGGATCGCCAAAACTGACCGAGGCATAGCCGAACCGGTGATAGCGCCCCGTAAAGCGGAACCAAATCTGCCTCCCGATCCAGCCCAGCATCTTGAACAGGCTAAAGCGGAATTTGCGATTGCCCGCATCCGCCGCCGACATCAGCACGCGGTCCTCAAGCACACGGTCGTAATTCAGCGCCACCGGCACGAACACCACGTCACGCGCCCCTTCGGGATCAAAATCCGACACCACATAGTTCAACAACCCCAGCTTGGGCGTGCCCACCGTGCCATCCAGACTTAGCCCGCCTTCGGGAAACACCGCCTGCGTCACCCCGCCTGCCGTCGCCAGTTGCACATAGCGCGCCAGCACGCGGCGGTATAAAGGGTTTCGCGATTTTCGGCGGATGAAATAGGCCCCCATCGCGCGGATCAGGTGTTTCAGCGGCCAGACCTGCGCCCATTCCCCAACCGCATAGGACAGGGCCGAGCGTTCAGCCGCCAGATAGGTGACCAGCACATAATCCATGTTCGAGCGGTGGTTCATCACAAAGATCACCGTCGCGTCCTTGTCGATTGCTTCAATCGCGGCTTCGTCAAAATGGCCCAAACGCACCCGATACAGCGTCCGGCTCAGCCAGCGCGACAGGCGCAAAGCTATGCCGAAATAGATTGACGCGCTGAACGAGGGCACAATTTCCTTGGCGTAGCGACGCGCATCCTCGAACGCCACGTTTTCCGGCACCCCTTCGGAATGGGCATGTTCGGCAATTGCCTCGGCCACCTTCGGGTCATAGATCACCCGCTGGATCATATCGTGGCGACGGGCCAGTTTGAACGGCTCGATCGGGCGGTCCAACCTGGTGTTCACTTGCGCAACCACCTTTTCCATCCGGCGACGAAAGAACCAGCGGACCGAGGGCACCAATACACGTTCCAGCGCCGCAAAGGTTGCAAAGCCAACGATCAGAACCAACAGCCATAAAGGAATTTCAATCATCCTGTTCATATGGTCAGCTTTTCAGGAAAAGCCCTTCGCCGCAAGGTAACTAAGTTTCGCCAACTTTCCCTCTTGCGTAATATTCTTGCCTTTGCGAAAACATGCGCAGCGTAATCTTGAACAAGGCCGCCGCCCATGTCCGCATCCAACACCCCCCGCCCGTGGCTGTTCCGCACCTATGCGGGCCATTCGACCGCCGCTGCGTCAAACGCGCTGTATCGGGATAATTTGGCCAAGGGGCAGACCGGCCTGTCCGTGGCGTTCGATCTGCCCACCCAGACCGGATATGACAGTGACCATGTGTTGGCCAAAGGCGAAGTTGGCAAGGTCGGCGTGCCTGTCAGCCATCTGGGCGACATGCGTGCATTGTTTGCCGACATTCCGCTGGAACAGATGAACACCAGCATGACGATCAACGCCACAGCACCCTGGCTGCTTGCGCTTTATATCGCGGCAGCCGAGGAGCAGGGCGCCGATGTCAGAAAACTGCAAGGCACGGTGCAAAACGATATCATCAAGGAATACCTTTCACGCGGCACCTATATCTGCCCGCCCAAACCGTCCCTTAGGATGATCACCGACATCGCCGCCTACACCCGCGAACATCTGCCCAAATGGAACCCGATGAACGTCTGTTCCTACCATCTGCAAGAAGCCGGCGCGACACCGGAAGAGGAACTGGCCTTTGCTCTGGCCACCGCCACCGCCGTGCTGGACGATCTGAAGGGCAAGGTGCCGGATGAACATTTCCCCGCCATGGTCGGGCGCATATCGTTCTTTGTGAACGCCGGTATCCGGTTCGTCACCGAGATGTGCAAGATGCGCGCCTTTGTCGAGTTGTGGGATGAAATCACCCGCGAACGTTATGGTGTCGAGGATCCAAAATTCCGCCGCTTCCGTTACGGGGTGCAGGTCAACTCGCTGGGCCTGACCGAACAGCAGCCGGAAAACAATGTCTACCGCATATTGATCGAAATGCTGGCCGTGACCTTGTCTAAAAACGCCCGCGCCCGTGCGGTGCAACTGCCTGCGTGGAACGAAGCTTTGGGCCTGCCGCGCCCGTGGGATCAGCAATGGTCGCTGCGGATGCAACAGATTCTGGCCTATGAAACCGACCTGCTGGAATATGACGACCTGTTTGACGGCAATCCTGCCATCACCCGCAAGGTCGAGGAACTGAAATCCGGCGCGCGTGCCGAGCTGGCCCAGATTGACGGCATGGGCGGGCGGTGGCGGCGATTGATTATATGAAATCGCGGCTGGTTGAATCAAACGCCGCCCGCATCGCCAAGATCGAGGCCCGCGAAACCACTGTGGTCGGTGTTAACCTGGACCGAGGGAGCAAACAGCCCGCTGACCGCTGGCGACGGCACGATCATGGTGGCCGACCCTGCGGCCGAGGCCGACCAGATCGCCCGCCTGAACGCATGGCGCGAAGTCCGCGATGAAACGGCCGTGCAAAAGGCATTGGAAGGTCTGCGTGCCGCCGCCAAATCCGGCGAAAACATTATGCCCGCGTCCATTGCCGCCGCCCGCGCAGGCGCAACAACCGGCGAATGGGGGCAGGTGGTACGCGATGCCTTTGGCCAATATCGCGGCCCCACCGGCGTTTCCAAAAACCCCAGCAACCGCACCGAAGGGCTGGAAGACATCCGCGCGCAGGTCGATGCAGTGTCCGACCGTCTGGGCCGCCGCCTGAAACTACTGGTCGGCAAACCGGGTTTGGATGGCCATTCCAACGGCGCCGAACAGATCGCCACCCGCGCGCGTGATTGCGGCATGGACATCACCTATGACGGCATCCGCATGACGCCTGCGGAAATCGTGGAAAGCGCGAAAAAGGATGACCCGCATGTGATCGGCCTGTCGATCCTGTCGGGCAGCCACATCCCGCTGATTGCCGATCTGATGCAGCAGCTAAAGGACGCCGGCCTGACCGATATTCCGGTGATCGCCGGTGGCATCATCCCCGATGATGACGCCAAGGATTTGCGCAAAATGGGGGTGGCGCAGGTCTATACGCCCAAGGATTTTGAATTGAACAAGATCATGGCGGATATTGTCACGCTGGTTGATTCCCCGAACCAATAACCGGAATCCGGCGAAACCCGCCATTTTTCCCGCTTGCCCAAAGCGGATTGTTGCGTGCCTTTTTGCAGCAAGAGCATCTAAACACTCATCGGCGAACCTTCGCGTAAACACTTGGTTTATTTACGTAAGCTTTCTGCCGATTGGGCGCATATAAACCAATTCCCCATAGCCTGCCCGCCCCCTCCCTCATTAGCTCTCGGTTCTGTGTCCGGCAATCTGCCGCAATTCACATCAACCAAAATTGGAGACCAAAATGAAAAAACTGATGTTCGCCGCCCTCGCCGTTACCTTCGCCACGCCTCTGCTGGCCGAACCGGCCTGCACGCCCGGCGACAGCCTAAAACCCGTCTGGGAAGCGATCAAAGCGTTTGAGGACGAAGGCGGCGAGGTTCTGAAGTTCAAGATCAATGACGGCGGTTGCTACGAGGTTTACGGCAAACTGAACGACACCAAGATGGAAGTATTCTTTGATCCCAACACGGGCGCGGAAATCGACCGTATCAATTCCTAACTCACCTTCCTAACCACTCACGAGCAGCAGAAAGAGGCGCCGCATGACGATCGTAGAAAACCAACTCCTGATACGAAAAACCATTCCCGTTTGGGACATCGGCGTGCGCCTCTTTCACTGGTCCTTGGTGGCCAGTGTCACCCTGTCCTACTTCGTCATATCCCCGCGTGATCTGCACAGGTTCTTTGGCTACACCGTGGTTGCCCTGATCACCTTTCGCCTGATCTGGGGGCTGATTGGCCCCAAACATGCCCGTTTCGGTAATTTTATCCCGGGACCACGCAAATTGCTGGGCTATTTGCGCGATATCGCCCGTGGCGTCGAGGATCGATACATTGGCCACAATCCGGCAGGGGCGGCGATGATCATTGCGCTGTTGCTGGTGCTGGGGGGCATCGGCACCACCGGATATATGATGGGCATGGACGCCTATTTCGGTGAAGAATGGGTCGAGGATTTGCACAAGACGCTGGTGAACGGCCTATTTGTGCTGGTCGTGTTCCATCTGGCAGGCGTCATATTGGCCAGCTTGCGGCACAGGGAAAACCTTGTTGCGGCAATGCTTACAGGAAGGAAAATAGCGGAGAGCGAAGTAAATACGCAATAAATAGGGCGCGTGCCCAGCAATAAAACACTTGTACATATCTATAGATATGGGTTGTGTTTTATTGCCCCCGAAACACTCAAAATACAAAATCACTGAAATGAAGGTCAGTTGCCGTTGTGTCTAGCAACATAATTTGATCCGCGCCGTAATGAATAACAGTATCCGCCCCTGACTGGGTAATGGATAGATCGGAATACCTGATATTGCCGTTTCTGAATTCAATCTTATCCAGGCCAATTTCAAAATCAGTAATCTCATCGTGACCATTTATTGGCAGGATGAAATCATTGGGGTCAAAATTGGTGTAGTCAAATCCGCCAAAAACCCCTGATGAGCGAACATAATCGGGCGATTCGAATATGAAGCTATCAGCATCCGCACCACCAGTCATAATGTCGTCGCCTGCGCCACCCACTAGGTTGTCATTTCCGCGATCCCCTGAAAGGGTATCATTACCAGTGCCACCAGAGAGCAGATCATTTCCATAATAACCGGTAAGTTGATCGTCGCCTGCTTCTCCATATAGCGAATTATTCCCTAAGGTGCCAAAGTAATCATAATTACCCTTCACATAAAGCGCATCATTGCCGTCACCACCATAAAGCTTGTCGTTACCGGCATTTGCATACAGTGTATCATCGCCCGTGCCGCCATATACAAAATCGTCACCAGCGCCACCATATATAAAATCCCGACCTGCCCCACCGCGGATTACATCGTTGCCTGTGCCACCGTTAGCATAATCATCACCCGCATCCCCTGTCAGGTAATCATTGCCCGATCCACCAAAGAGGTGGTCGCGGCCATCCCCGCCTGAAAGATAATCGCCGCCGGATCCTCCCGATATAGAGTCATTCCCGTCTTCACCAAAAAGATGGTCATTGCCGCCATCACCATAGAGACGGTCATAACCACCCCCGCCAAATATCCTGTCATGGCCTTGACCACCACGCAAAGTGTCATTCCCGCCTTCACCAAAAAGATAATCATTGCCGCCATCACCATTGAGACGGTCATTACCATCCCCGCCAAATATTCTGTCATAGCCTTGACCACCATGAAAAAAGTCATTCCCGCCATACCCACGAATGATGTCATTACCCGATGTGCCGTACCAAGAATCGTTTGAATTTGTGCCGTTGAAATACGCCATGTCAGAAATCCTTCATTAAAAAGTTACGAGAAAAATTTGTATGACAACGATAGAGTGGCCAGCTAAAGACCAGCAAGTAAGGAAAACCTGACTTGCAAGAATACACCTTTCAACTGATTGTTTTTATTTATTATTACAGGTTTTCGGCATCCTAAAAAATCGAAATGTGCTTGCTATTTCAATGTTATTCAGACGTTTCCTAAACAGGCAATTCTGTTGTATTGAACACCCGTGACGGGTGCAATTCGCCGGATTTGTAAACGCCTACCGCTACGGCCTTGCCATCCAGCGATGCCCAGGCCTCGTCGCCGTATTCCACGTCTGATGCCAACACCATCCCCGGATTGCCATGCCGCAAACGCGCGGCGGACTCGGGGGTGCAGCGCAGTTCGGGCAGGTCTTCCAACCCCTGTTCCAGCGGGCGCAGATAGGCATCCAGCTCGCCGGTTTTGGCCAGTTCCTCGACCAGTTCCATGGTGATGCCGTCCTCAGCCTCGAACGGACCGGACCAGACACGGTGCAGCGATTTGACATGGGCGAAACAGCCCAGCACGGCCCCCAGATCACGGGCGATCGCGCGCACATAGCCGCCCTTGCCGCAGATCATTTCCAGCACGATGTGATCCTCGTCGATCCGCTCGACCAGCTCCAGTTCCTCGACCCACAGCGGGCGGGCCTTGATCTCAACCTCTTCGCCTGCTCGCGCCAGTTTATAGGCACGCTGGCCGTCGATTTTCACGGCAGAAAACTGTGGCGGGATTTGCATGATGTCGCCGGTAAACTGCCCCAGCGCGGCATGGATTTCATCGTCGGTGGGGCGCGTGTCGGATTGCGAAATCACTTCGCCCTCGGCATCATCGGTGTTGGTCGCCTGCCCCAGCCGCACAATAAACCGGTAGGCCTTTTGCGCATCCGTGATGTAGGGCACGGTTTTCGTCGCCTCGCCCAGCGCAATCGCCAGCACGCCGGTTGCCTCGGGGTCCAGCGTGCCCGCATGGCCCGCCTTTTTCGCGTCCATCGCCCAGCGCACCTTGTTCACCACCGCATTCGAGGTGATGCCCGCCGGTTTGTTGACAACCAGCCAGCCCGAAATATCACGACCATTCTTACGTCTGCGTCCCAAGGGTGTGCTCCAGAATTTACCTTAAGCTGTGGCATTTAGTGCGCCTGTTGCCGCAGGTCAACGGCTGATCACAGTGCCCACGATCACCCCTAGCGGAAAGCCACTGTCGGACCGGCCCAGATCGGGTGCAAACAGGCGCGAAACCTTGCCGTCGAAATAGAGTGCATTGGGGGTTTTCAGGTGATCGCGGAATAGCGAGCCGAATTCGTGGAAGGTGACAGGATTGTCGGAAATCACGAAATATGCGCGGGTGCCATCTGCCGATACCCCGACCCCGTTGCGAATATTACGCGAGGTCGCATCGACCAGAAACCGCGGGTGCAACGCCCCGTCAATCACCAGCATCGGGCCGGACTGTGTGGCGTAATCACAAGCCGGTCTGGCATCGCGAAACGCATTGGTTTCAATCACCGCCAACCGGTCCTTGCCAAAACAAAACACACCATTGGGTTTCAGACCAAAGTTGCCATAGCTGCCGCCATCGGCCAGCGGAGCGCGTTCCTTGCCGTTTTCGATAAACAGGCCAACAGGGCTGCGATCCGCATGATACATCCCTGCATTCATTGCAAAGCCCAGCGTCTGGCCGTTTTGCTCCAGCATCGCGTTGATCCGGCTGAAACTGCCCAGTAGCCGGCCATCCGCATCGGAATGGAACAGCCGCAGATCATCGTCTAGCGTCACTTCACACAGGGTATAGTCGTTGGATTTATACGTCAGCGTTTCGCAGCCATTCGCCACAGCGGGCAGCAGCAACAGAAATGCCAAAGCGGCGCGGATCATTCACCGCCTCCGTCTGCATCCCCGCCGTCGCTGTCGTTTTCAATATCGCGACGCACGTCGTCCTGTTCCAGAATGCGGCGGGTCTCGTCCATCTGATCAAAGGTTTCGTCAATCAGGAACCGGATTTCCGGCGCATATTTCAGGGCCAGCGTTTTGGCCACCGCGCGGCGGATTTCATATCGGTTCTGGCGCAGCAGCAACAGCGCCTGTTCCTTGTCCTTGCCGCCCAGCGGCAGCACAAATGCTGTGGCGACCTTCAGGTCGGGCGATGTGCGCACCTCGCCCACCGTGATCGACATGCGGTTCAGGTCTGGATCGTGGATATCGCCACGGGTCAGGATTTCCGACAGGGAACGCCGGATCAACTCGCCAACACGCAGTTGACGTTGCGAGGGGCCACGGGCCGAATGGTGGGTTTGTTTTGCCATAAACCCCATCTAAGCCGGTTGCGCGATCTGTGCAAGCGGGTCAGTATATGCATAACAGAAATTCAGGAGATGCAGGATGAGCAAACTTCCGGGCGTGGTGGTAAACGGGGTGTCGGGCCGGATGGGTCAGATGCTGGTGAAATTGGTCAGCGAAAACAAGGCAATGCAATTGGTCGGCGCGTTGGAGCGGTCCGGCCATGACTGGATCGGTCAGGACGTCGGCGTGGCAATGGGCGGCACCGAGTTGGGCGTGAAAGTCAGCGATGATCCGCTTGAGGTTATGGCCAAAGCCCAGGCAGTGATTGATTTCACGGTGCCTGCGGCCACGGTGGCAATGGCCGAACTGGCCGCACAGGCGCGCGCGGTGCATGTGATCGGCACCACGGGGTTGTCGGATAATGATCTGGCGAAAATCAAGGCCGCATCCCGTCATGCGGTCGTGGTGCGGGCGGGCAACATGAGCCTTGGGGTGAACCTGCTGGTGCAACTGACCAAACAGGTCGCCGCCGCGCTGGATGCTGATTTCGACATCGAAATTGTCGAGGCCCATCATAGACATAAGGTCGATGCGCCATCCGGCACCGCGCTGATGCTGGGCGAAGCCGCCGCCGTTGGACGCGGGGTAAATCTGGCTGATGTCAAAGAAAGCGGGCGCGACGGGATCACCGGCGCGCGCAGACGCGGCGACATCGGCTTTTCGGCCATTCGCGGCGGGGATATTGTGGGCGAACACGACGTGATATTCGCAGGCGAAGGCGAACGCATCGTGCTGCGCCACATAGCCACCGACCGCGCCATTTTCGCCCGTGGCGCCCTAAAGGCCGCGCTGTGGGGACAAGGGCGCAAACCGGGGGAATACGATATGCTGGATGTGCTGGGGTTGTGAGGGGCGGTATTTGGGGTTTGCGTCATGGGTCTGGCTTAAAAGCGGCTTCGAGCCCCAAAATGACTGTATAATCCATGCAAATCTAAAGGTAGAATTGCTTGAACTTGGTTTTTGAGGAACCTGTGATGCTAACCATCGACACAGCAAGAAATATAGCTGAGGAACATCTTGCTGCAAGCGCCCAAGAGGTGAAGTTGTTTCACGACCCTATCCATGAAGGCGAATATGGATGGGTTTTCTCATATCAGAGCAAACAGTATATTAGATCAAGAAGCATATCGGATGCTCTGGTGGGTAATTCACCTCTATTGATAGATAAGCATACTGCAAAACTGCATGTGCTCGGAACTGGATACCCCGTTGAGTATTATGTTGAAAACTACTTGACCTTCGGTGACCCCTACAAAGTGGCTGGGCCCCGTGTCGAATTGGTTGATTGGGAGCACGGAGCCAAGAAGGTCGAAGCGGTTCGAAAGATTCGGACGCTCAGCGGTCTTGGCTTGAAAAAAGCAAAACACGCAATAGATGAGTGTCTCGCAGGCACTCCCGTAATTATCGAATGTGACTCCGACACCAATGCGGAACTTCTAGTTGTTGAGCTTAATCAGCTTGGCTTCAGAGCGAGGCAGCTCAGTAAGTAACGACACTTTGAGCTTGCATCGGGAACGGCAGGTTTGTCCCGCACAGCAGGTATCTAAAAATCCACCGCGATCCCCTTCTTCTCCCAATCGCCATAGCGCACCGGTTCGGGGCCGTCGCGGCCGCCCAGCTCTTTGGGTAACTCGGCTTTGGCTTTCTTCCGGCGCTCCTCGGCTTCCTTAAGGGCGCGTTGGGCGGCGGGGGGCAGGTCTTTGGGGGTATTATCGGGCATGGCTCGTCTCTTGTTCAGCTTGCCCCTATGATATAGGCCGAAACACAAGCATATCAACAAAGGAATCCCCCATGTCCCAACCCGGTCTAAACCCGCGCCGCGCGGCGGTTCGATTGCTGGACGGGGTATTGGGTAAAGGCGCGTTACTGCCCGAACTGCTGGTAACCGGCGCGCTGGATAAGCTGGACCCCTCGGAAAAGGCCCGTGCACAGCGGCTGGCGATGGAAACCCTGCGCTGGATGGATCGGGCCGACCGGATGCTGGGGCCGTTCTTGCAACGCAAACCGGACCTGATGGTGCATAACGTGTTGCGCCTGTCGGTGGTGGAACTGTGCGTTGATGGCGCGGCGGCGCACGGGGTGGTGAATTCGGCGGTCTCGATGGTCAAGGCGGACAAGGTGCATCATCGCGCGTCCGGCATGGTCAACGCGGTGCTGCGCAAGATCGACGTGGCGGCGTGGGATAAACTGCCCGAACCGCGCCTGCCGAAATGGCTGCGCAAACCATTGGTGGCCGATTACGGCAAGAAAACTGTCGAGGCGATGGAGGCGGCCTTTGCCAAAGGCGCGCCACTGGATTTGACCCCCAAGGGGGATGCGGCAGCGTTGGCCAAAGCGGTTGGCGGCACGGTGTTGCCAACCGGATCGGTGCGGGTGCAGGGGGCCGGTCAGGTCTCGGCTCTTGCCGGATACGAGGCCGGTGATTGGTGGGTGCAGGACGCCGCCGCCGCAATCCCCGCCAAGGTTTTGAATGCACAGGCCGGTGAACGGGTGCTGGATATGTGCGCGGCCCCTGGGGGCAAGACGATGCAACTGGCCGCAGCGGGGGCCGATGTGGTGGCGATTGATGTCTCCAAAAAGCGGATGGCTCGGGTGCGGGAAAATCTGCAGCGCACGGGGCTGGATGCAACCCTGCGGGTGGTGGATGCGCTGGAGTGGCGCGAGGCGCTGTTTGACGCGATCCTGCTGGATGCGCCCTGCACCGCAACGGGCACGATCCGGCGGCATCCCGATTTGCCCCACGCCAAGGATGGCGCGGATTTCCCCACGTTGTTTGTCTTGCAGGAACGGATGATTGACCACGCCTTAAGCCAGTTAAAACCGGGTGGGCGGCTGGTGTTTTGCACCTGTTCGCTGCTGCCGGACGAGGGTGAAATCCAGATCGAAGATGCGTTGAAACGCCATGATGACATTGTGGTCGAGCCGATCACGCTTGCGGGGCTTGATCCGGCATGGGCCACCCCTGAAGGCGGCCTGCGCCTGCGCCCCGATTACTGGGCCGATATGGGCGGCATGGACGGGTTTTACATCGCGGTCATTCGCAAGGCTGGTTAGCGCGGCTTGGTGACGTTGCGCGTGGCGGTGCGGGCCAGCCCCAACTGCCGTTCACGCAACACGATGATCACGCCCGACAGGATAATCAATGCGGCACCGGCCAGCATCGCCCATGTGGGGGCCTCGTCAAAGGCGAAATAGCCGATCAGTAGCGACCAGATCATTGAAACATAGGTGAACGGTGCCAAGGTGCTGGCATCGGCAAAGCGATAGCTGCTGGTCAGCAATATCTGCCCGACCCCGCCAACCACGCCCGCGCCAATCAGGTAAAACCATTCCATCCCCACCGGCCAGATCCAACCGAAGGGCAGCGAAAACAGTGACAAAACCATCGAGGTCATCGAAAAGAAAAACACGATAGCGGCGGTTTTCTCGACTCCCGCCATGCTTTTGATTGCAATCTGCGCAAAGGCGGCAAATCCGGCCGAGGCCAGCACCATCCCCGCGCCGATCAATTCGCGCCGCCCCGCACCGGAAAACCCGGCGTCAAGACGCGGCCACAGGATGATCAGCACCCCGACCAGCCCCGTCAGAACCGCCGCCAGACGCACCATGCGGATGCGTTCACCCAGCATGATGGCGGCAAAGATCACGATCATAATCGGGGTGACAAACCGCAGGGCTGTGACCTCGGGCAGGGGCAGGAATTTCAGACCGGCAAAACCCAGCCCCATCGCAAGCGTCCCCGCCACGCTGCGGTAGATATGGCCGCGATAGTTTTCTGTGTGCAACCCGTGTTTCAGATCACCGCGCATCGCCAACCAGATCAGGATGATCGGCAATGCACAGGCAGATCGGAAGAACACCGCCTCGCCTGCGGGCACCCGTCCGGCGGCTTTGACAAAGGCGGACATCAGGGAAAATACCGTCACCGCCAGCACGATCAGCAATATACCGCGCGCGGGCCTCATGCCGTTAGCCGCGCAACGGCCCAGCGGGCGGCATCGGCGACCATTTCTTCGTCGTCATTCACCAATCCGGCGGCGACATCGCGCAGGGCAGGATCGCCGGAATTGCCGATAGCATACAAAACATTGCGCACAAAACGGCCGCGTTTCATCCGTTTCACCGGGCTGCCGGAAAACATTTCGCGAAAGGCGGTATCGTCCAGCACCGCCAGTTCCGCCAGCTTTGGCGCCAGCAATTCGTCACGGGCGACATAGCGCATCTCGCGGGCCTCGGCGGCAAATTTGTTCCACGGGCAGGCGGCAAGGCAATCGTCACAGCCATAAATGCGGTTGCCCAATGCGGCGCGAAATTCTTCGTCCACCGGTCCCCAGTGTTCAATCGTCAGATAGGAAATGCAGCGCCGCGCATCCAGTTGATAGGGCGCGGGGAACGCGTTGGTCGGGCAGGCGTCCAGACAGGCGGTGCAACTGCCGCAGGTTTCGGTTGCCCGTTCGTCGGTGGGCAGTTCCACGGTGGTAAAGATCGACCCCAAAAAGAACCAGCTTCCCAGATCGCGCCCGACCAGATTGGTATGCTTGCCCTGCCAACCCAGCCCCGCCGCCGCCGCCAGCGGTTTTTCCATCACCGGTGCGGTATCGACGAACACTTTGATCTGTGCCTTGGAATCCTGTTCCAGCAACCAGCGCCCGACCCGTTTCAGCCGTTTCTTGCCAATATCGTGGTAGTCGCGGTTCTGGGCGTAGAC
>WFNH01000104.1 GCA_015488685.1 Marinosulfonomonas sp. | reverse complement strand
CGGTAAAGCCCAGCGCAGGTGCTGCCTGTCGCGTGGCGGCGAACAGGGCGGTGCCGATGCCGCGCGTGGTGCTGCCGACTTTGGCAAAGGTGGCGATGATGCCAAGGGCCTTGGGCAGATCGGGATAGGATTCAAGTGATTGATAGCCAAGCAAGGCATCTGTTTCGCGGTCTCGCGCAACATGGATACAGCCGGTGGTTTGCAACTTGCGGATAAACCCCTGCATCGCCTCTGCCGTGGTTTCCTTTTGAAACGCGGTTGTGCCGCCGATGCGGATGATTTCGTTTAACAGCACGGCCATTTCGGCGGCATCATCGGGTGTGGCTTGGCGTATAATCATGGGACTTACTTACAGCACTTCAGCCATTTGATAAACACCGCCAACTTGTCCGGCATCGCCTCTTTTCGGGTGACCAGATAATAGCCCAGCGATCCGGGTTTTGCGCTGAACAGCTTTACCAGCCGGTCGTTTTCCAGATCATGTTCCACGACCGCTTTGGTCAATATCGCAACCCCATAACCCGACCTTGCTGCCAGATGCACCAGTGTGGCGGTCGGGAATTCGGTTGTGTCCAGATGCTCCAGATCGAAATTCTGCTCCGCTGCCCACAGCATCATTTCACGCCGGTCGGATTCAATCAGCCATTTGGCATCTTTCAAATCCTCAAGGCTGCGGATATTTTGATCACCGATATAGTCCTTTGATGCAACCACGATGAATTGCGCCGAGGCCAGATATTCGCTTTGATACCCCGCCCAAACCCCGTTGCCATAACGGATCGCCAGATCAACGCCATCGCGGCGCAGATCAACCAGTTTGCGGCCGGGCAGCAGGGCCAGCTCTATTTCAGGATGATCCGCCCAGAAACTGCCAAGGCGCGGCATCAGCCAGCTTTCGGCAAAGGTCGGGGTCAGAGCGATTTTCAGCGGGCGGTCCTCGGTTTCGGCCTTTAGGTCATTCACACCGGCCTGAATGGTCAGGAATCCCTCGCTCAACGATGCGGCAAGGCGCTGGCCGGTGGCGGTTAGTTCCATCTTGCGCCCCTGCCGGAAAATCAGGCCTTGGGCAAAGAAATCCTCCAGCCCGCGCACATGCTGGGCGATGGCGGCATGGGTGACATTCAGCTCGCGTCCCGCGGCGCTGAAACTGTTTAGCCGCGCTGTGGCCTCGAATGCGCGCAGGGCCGACAGGGATGGGATTTGGCGCCAGTCCATGGATTACCTTTGATAGTTCAACTTACATATTGGAAATCTTACAGATTCGATCCGGCAAGGCAATAGCGCTAAATATGGTGCATCACAGGAACGAAAGGAAATGATATGTTAGGAATATTTGCAAGTGCAATGCGCATCGCAACCCGCACGGAAACCAACTACGATGCCGTTGCGCGGCGCTATCGGGCCAAGCGCGAGGCGGAACAGCGCAACAGGGAATACTATCGCCGCTGGTTGCTGACGTCGAAAGACCGCTGGTAACTAAAGATTGCGCATCAATTCATTGTGCCGGGCGGTAAAATCCCGCCGTACGACCAGCGGCGGGCGCAGATGGATGCGCAATCCGTTAATCAGATCAGGGGCGGGCTTGCCGAACAGCTTGTCCGCCTCTTTCACCGTAAAGCCGGCAATCTGGGTGGCTTCCAGCCATGCGCTGATCTTGTCGGCTTTCTTTATCTGCTTTTTCACCGCCACAGGCAGCACCGCAGGCAGGCCAAAACGTATGTGAACGGCGGCCGTCAGGCGATCATCCAGCACGCCGTAATCCGGCCCGATAGCAGCCTTCACCGGCGAAATCATATCCCCGATCACATATTCCGGCGCATCATGCAGCAGGGCCGCCAGCCGCCATTTCGCCGGTGCTTTGGGCCGGATCAGGGCATAAATCTGTTCCACCAGCAGCGAATGTTCGGCCACTGAATAGGCGTAATCGCCAATCGTTTGCCCGTTCCAGCGCGCGACAAAGGCCAAGCCATGGGCGATATCCTCGACCTCGATGTCCATCGGGGTGGGGTCCAGCAGGTCCAGCCGGCGACCGGAAAGCATACGTTGCCATGCGCGGGGTTGGGGGGCCATGTTTGATAATCCCTTGGTTTTGTCCAGAAACGGCTCGCAAAGAGTGACGTATTTGTGTGCGGTAGTCATTCGCAAATTTCGGCCGGCAGGTCCATTTTATTATCAGGCGAACCTGAAATTGCCAGCAACCTGCCCCGACTGTTCAACATACCATTGGCGGGGCCTTAATCCAAAGGAGACCAGTTATGTTTAAACGTATCGTCACCGCCGCCCTTGTTTTTGGCGCGCTGGCGCTTGCGCCCCCGGTGCAGGCGCAGGCCCTGTGTGCAAAAAGAAGTGTTATCACCGAACGGCTGGAAAGCAATTTCCACGAAACCTATCAGGGCGCCGGGCTGCAAAGCACCACAAGTCTGGTAGAAATCTGGAGTTCTGATGAAACAGGCACATGGACGTTGCTGTTGTCGCGTGCTGACGGGACAAGCTGTGTCATTGCCTCGGGTCAGAACTGGCAGTTCGACAAGACAGAAGAAGTGGCGGGAATCGCCAGTTAATCAGTTGATAAGTTGCCCTTGCTATCAAGCGGTGTTATTTGCGCTCTCAATCTGTATCTGAACCGCAAGGAAAATGCCCAATGGCAACCGATTATATTGTAAAAGACATCGCGCTGGCCGACTATGGCCGCAAGGAACTGGACATCGCCGAAACCGAAATGCCGGGCCTGATGGCGCTGCGTGAAGAGTATGGCGACAGCAAGCCGCTGAAAGGTGCGCGGATTGCCGGCAGCCTGCACATGACCATTCAAACTGCGGTTCTGATTGAAACGCTGGTTGCATTGGGTGCCGATGTGCGCTGGGCGTCCTGCAACATCTTTTCCACGCAGGACCATGCGGCGGCTGTGATTGCAGCAGCAGGCGTTCCTGTTTTTGCTGTTAAGGGCGAAACACTGGAAGAATACTGGGATTACGCCGACCGGATTTTCATGTTCAAAGAGGGTACTTGCAACCTGATTCTGGATGATGGTGGCGATGCCACGATGTATATCCTGACCGGTGCCCGCGTTGAAAATGGCGAAACCGACCTGATCGAAACCCCGACATCAGAAGAAGAAGTCGCCCTGTTCGCCCAGATCAAAAAGCGTATTAAGGAAAGCCCCGGTTGGTTCACCAAGCAGCGCGACGCGATCCAAGGTGTTTCCGAGGAAACAACAACCGGCGTTCACCGTCTGTATGATCTGGTGAAACAGGGACAGCTGCCTTTCCCTGCGATCAACGTAAATGATTCGGTCACCAAATCGAAGTTCGACAACAAATACGGCTGTAAGGAATCGCTGGTTGACGGCATCCGCCGCGCCACCGACACCATGATGGCCGGTAAGGTTGCCGTGGTTTGCGGGTACGGCGATGTTGGTAAAGGTTCGGCTGCATCCCTGTCCGGTGCCGGTGCCCGCGTGAAAGTGACCGAGATTGATCCGATCTGCGCCCTTCAGGCCGCGATGGACGGGTTCGAGGTTGTGCGTCTGGAAGACGTGATCGATAGCGCCGACATCTTCGTCACCACCACAGGCAACAAGGACGTGATCCGCATCGAGCATATGCGCGCGATGAAGGATATGGCGATTGTTGGCAACATCGGCCACTTTGATAATGAAATTCAGGTTGCCGCGCTGAAAAACCACAAATGGACCAACATCAAAGACCAGGTGGATATGATCGAAATGCCTTCTGGTGCGCGGATCATCCTGCTGTCCGAAGGTCGTCTGCTGAACCTTGGCAACGCCACCGGCCACCCGTCATTTGTGATGTCCGCATCCTTTACCAACCAGACGCTGGCCCAGATCGAGCTGTGGACCAAAGGCGACGAATACAAGAACGACGTTTACATCCTACCCAAACATCTGGATGAAAAAGTTGCCCGTCTGCATCTTGCCCGTATCGGTGTGAACCTGTCGGTTCTGGACAAAGAGCAAGCGGATTACATCGGTGTATCGGTTGATGGCCCTTACAAGCCGGAACATTACCGCTATTAACCAGCGCAAATATACGACAGAAAATACCGGGCATCATGTCCGGTATTTTTTTGCCTGTGATTCTAATCAGACTGCACGATCTGATCACGGACGTGAATGGATCGGGCGCAAGGGCCAATAATAAGAATATATCCGACGGAATACGCCACTTCCCGCTAACCGGAATTCCCCCTTCTGGCCGCAGTTTGCCGAATAACACATTAGCGGCTTTGTGATTTGTCTCATCCTTCGGTCCGCCGATAGGCAGGGTTTTGATCGACATAAAGGGATCACCCTGTTGTCCGGTCAACAACAAAAACGAGGAGAGAATAATGAAACATATAAAATCGGCAGCCCTCGCAATTGCCCTTCTGATGCCTGCAACTGTAATGGCACAGGATTGGGGCGGCTTTTACGGAGGCCTGCAGATCGGTCGCGGAGATTTCGGACTGGATGGCACGGCAACCACAACTGATAACACATATGGCGTTTTTGGCGGCTATAATCAGGATTTTGGAAGCTATGTTCTGGGTCTGGAACTGGAAGCCGAAGGCACCAATATTACGACCACAGGCGGCACCGATCTGGACAGTCAATATGGCGCCAAGGCGCGCGCCGGATATAAGGTCGGCAACGGGTTGATTTTCGCAACGCTTGGTTATGCGGTCGTCGACACATCCAATCTGGGGACAGGCCGCGGTGCGACCTATGGTATTGGCTATGATCATGCCATCACAGACAGGATGTTTGTTGGTATTGAATACCAGCGCCATGATATTGGCAATCTGTCAGGCGCTATTCCTGATGCGGAACTGGATCAGGTTTCCGTTAGGGCAGGTTTCCGCTTCTAGCCTGAATAGAAAAGTCAGGCGCTGGAATGGCTTGCGCCTGACGCATCATATGTGACAAACATGCCAAATTTTTCCCTTTGTGCAGGTATATTCTTGGGCTATCGTGTCGTCACGCGCCGTTTTGGCGTTTTGTAACACGGCAGTAATGCCAAATTGGTGGGAGTAAAACCTTATGGGTAAAAGAGACGACCTGATCGCGCAGTATGCAGATGATCTGAAAAACAAATGCGGCATGACACCTGACATGGATCTGCTGACCAAAGTAACCATCGGCTGCGGCCCGGCCATTTATAATGCCGATGCCTCGACTGTAGCAGGCAGTGACAAATCCGAGCTGGAAACAGTCAAGAACAACTTTCTGATGAAGAAGTTGGGACTGTCCGACAGCCCCGCATTGATGGAAGCAATTGATTCCGTGATTGAAACTTATGGCCGTTCCGAGCGCAACAAATACCGCGCTGTGGTTTACTATATGCTGACCAAGCACTTCGGCAAAGAGTCCGTATACGGCTAAGCCCGAACAACAGTTTATTAGCAAAACGCCCGCCAATTTTGGCGGGCGTTTTCGTTATCAGATCAGGTATGATTTGAATCATTTTGGCGATACTTGGCGTTTGATTGGAATCACCTCTTGGCCTAGGGTCATTTGTATCGGGCCAGGACGGCCGGAACCTTTTTATATTCACGTGTGGTGCTAAGGGAGCACGTGGGGTGATGGGGGGTTCCGGGGGGTCGGGACCCCCCAGTTTTTCAAAACAGTGCTAGAAATCACCCTCAGATGCGCGGGTCAGGATGTCTTGCATGATGTCTTTGACTTCCAGCGCTTCTTTCAGCAGATCGGGCGGCAGGGTTTTTCCGCCATAAATCATCATGTCCATATCCAACGTATACAGCCATAGTTGACCGGTATCATCCTCGACCAGCGATACACGGCAAGGCAAATAGGCGGCATAAGCCGGATCAAATTCAACCATCTTTGCGGCTGTTAGCGGATTGCAATACAGATAGATATTCAGTTTGCGCCAGGGTTTGCCTGTCATCGCAGCCACCTGGTCGCCCAACGGAAGATCTCCAACCCCTTTGATGTTGCGGTCGATTGCTATCTGTCTGATAGATTGATCGACATCTTCAAAGGTCAGCCCTTCGGCTACTTTGGCCTTCCAAACCGTTGCAGCGGCGCTGTTTCCGGTTTCGACCAGCCGATCCATCATGCCTTTGTAGGTATCAAAGGCCTGATCATCAAAACCGTCAAAAGCGACCTTGTATTTATATAGTGTCGGTCCAAGCCAGAGCGCCAGACCCACAGCGATAACGCCCAATAGGGCAAGAATGTTGCGGATGAAACCCATTGTAATTCTCCAGATATCCTGTTGGCAGTAATAAATTAGAATACATGAATATGGGAATTTGGCAAATCCGTTGTGTTGATTCTATTTCGGGTCCAGACCACCCAGATCGCAAACTATGCGCCATTCTTCGGGTGTGACCGGCTGAACAGACAGGCGGGAATTCTTGACCAACACCATATCGGCCAGTCGCGGATCATCCTTGCACATTTGCAAGGTGACGGGGTTTGGCAGGGATTCTACGGCTTTAATATCCACACATTCCCAGCGGGGATCATCCGTTGTGCTGTCCTGATGGGCCTCTGCAATTACCTCGACAATGCCGACGATCATTTTGTCCTTTTGTGACAGGTAGAAAAATCCCAAATCCCCAACCTGCATTTGCCGCATAAAATTGCGCGCTTGATAATTGCGCACGCCATCCCACTCCTCGCCCTCCTCGCCTTTGGCTAACTGGTCTTCCCAGCTCCAGGTCGAGGCTTCGGATTTGAACAACCAGTATGCCATCAGCCAATCACCTTTTTCCATTCGCGCAGGGTTGTGGAGTCAAACAACCCTGCCTTGGCGTAGGGGTCATTTTCGGCCCAGGTTTCGGCCTCGGACATATTGCCGACATTCAGGATCAACAATGATCCGCACATATTGCCATCCTTATCCAGAAACGGGCCAGCAAGGTCCACCACGCCGGTTTCCGCGACATAGGAAAGGTGCGCCTCGCGGTTGTCCATACGGATTTGCAGGGCGTCGGGTTTGTCGATGGCGATCAGGCAAACTTGCATAAGGTCACTCCTTTTTCAACGGGCGGGAAAGCAGGGCTTCCATCGCCTTCTGGATGGTGGTTTTTTCAGTCAGAACAGCGGCAATCACCGCAGTGATCGGCATTTCAATATTTCGGATTTTGGCAAGGTTAGAGACTGCTAACGCTGTTTTCGCCCCCTCAACCGTGATATTCGGATCAAAGGGTTTACCCTGCCCCAAGGCCAGCCCGTAGGAATAGTTTCGCGACTGCTCGGACGTGCAAGTCAGCGTTAAATCCCCAAACCCCGACAGGCCGGACAGCGTTTGCGCCTTGGCGCCCATGTCTTGTGCCAGCCGTTGCATTTCCGCATAGCCGCGCGTCATCACGGCGGCGCGCGCGCTTTCGCCCAACCCGGCGCCCATTGCGGCCCCACAGGCAATGGCGACCACGTTCTTCAATGCTCCGCCCAGTTCGGCACCGGTGGTGTCGGTGGTGCGGTACAGGCGCAGGTTTTCGGTGGACAGTTGGGATTGCAGGGATACACCGATTTCGTCCTCCGCACAGGCCAGTGTCAGGGCGGTGGGCAGGCCACGGGCGATGTCACGGGCAAAGCTGGGGCCGGTCAGGATGGCGGGGGTCGCACTGGGGCAGATTTGCGCCAGCGTGGCAACGGGGCCAAGGCCGGTTTCCAGATCGACCCCTTTGCAACAGGCGACAAGCGGGTGGTTGGCCAGTAGATCAGCGTGTTCGGTGGTGAAACGGGCCAATTGCTGCATCGGTGTGGCCAGCAGCAGGGTTTTGGCTTGCGTGGCGGTCTGAATGTCGGCGGTGACGGTCAGGGAATCGGGGAAGCGGTGGCCGGACAGGCGTTTACTGTTTTCGCGGTCCGTTTGCATCGCTTTCGCATGGTCTGCATCCCGCGCCCACAGGGTGACGGGTTGACCATTCCGCGCCAGTGAAATCGCCAGTGCGGTGCCAAAGGCCCCTGCGCCAAGGACGGAAATGCTCATGCTTTTGCCCCTTTCTTGCCTGATCCCAACATGGCGGGGCTGGTTTGGTCAAGGGGCCAGCGGGGGCGGGCGGATAGGGTCAGATCATCGCGATGACCTGCGCGGAATTGCTCTAGCCCCGCCCAGGCAATCATCGCGGCGTTGTCGGTGCAAAGCGCCAGCGGTGGTGCGGTGAAGGTGACATTATTTTCGGCGCAAACAGTCTCTAACACAGCGCGAAGCTGCTGATTTGCGGCAACACCGCCGGCCACGGCCAAGGTGGGCTGTGCAGGGTTCAGCTCCTGATACAGCGCCAATGCACGGCGGGTTTTTTCGGCCAGAACATCGGAAACAGCCGTCTGGAAACTGGCACACAGATCGGCGCGGTCTTGTTGTCGCAAGCCGCCGTGTTCCGCGACCAGCTTGTCACGGGTGCGCAGCAGGGCGGTTTTTAGGCCGGAAAAGGACATATCGCAACCGGGCCGGTCCAGCAGCGGACGCGGCAGGGGGAAACGTTTGGCATCCCCGTTGCGCGCCTCGGCTTCAACCGCAGGGCCGCCCGGTTGGGGCAGGCCCAGCAATTTGGCGGTTTTATCAAACGCCTCACCGGGGGCGTCATCAATGGTTCCGCCAAGGCGGGTGAAGTCATCCACACCCTTGGCGATCAGAAACTGGCAATGACCGCCGGACACCAGCAACATCAGATAGGGGAACGCGGCCCCGTCTGTCAGGCGCGGGGTCAGGGCGTGGCCGGCAAGGTGGTTCACCCCGATCAGCGGCTTGCCGGAACCGGCGGACAGCCCCTTGGCGCACATTACACCGGACAGCACACCGCCAATCAGGCCGGGGCCGGAGGTAACGGCAATTGCATCAATATCGGCCAGTGTTAGAGCCGCTTTTTGCAAGGCTTGTTCAACACACAGGTCAATCTTTTCCGCATGCGCACGGGCGGCAATTTCGGGCACAACGCCGCCGAAACTGGCGTGCAAATCAACCTGCCCGACCACAACGGATGACAATATTTCAGCCGCTTCGCCTGTTGTTTGCCGCACCACGGCGGCGGCGGTATCGTCACAGCTGCTTTCAAGTCCGAGGATGGTAAGTGTTTGCGTCATGGCCCTGCCGGTTGCGATATGGATCATAGGCAGGTAACACCGAAGGGGCCTAACAGACAATCCCGACAGGTAATTATGCCCGATAATCGCCCCACTATTCTATTGACCCGCCCGCAGGCACAGTCCGAACGGTTTGCGCAGGCGTTGGGGGATGTGCCGGTGGTGATTTCACCATTGATGCGGATTGAAATGCAGCCACTGGATGTGGACCTGACGGGGTATCGCGGGCTGGTGTTTACCTCGGAAAACGGGGTGCGGGCCTGTCCGGATTGCACCTTGCCCGCCTATTGCGTTGGCGACAGGACAGCGCAGGCTGCACGCGCGGCAGGGATGCGCGCGGTTTCGGCCAAAGGGTCGGCGGATGATCTGGTGCGCCTTATTACGGATCGGGCGATAGAGGGGCCACTTCTGCATATTCGCGGGGAACATGCGCGGGGGGATGTGGCCGGCAAATTGCGCTCGCTAGGTCTGCGGCTGGACGAGGTTGTGGGCTACCGCCAAGTGGCCCAGCCACTGAACCAACAGGCGTCAAAATTGCTGGGGGGTGAAAGCATTGTGATTCTTCCCCTTTTCTCGCCTCGCACGGCCAGGCTATTTGTTGCCGACGTGGGCAGGATCAATGCGCATGTTCGGGTTGTGGTGATAAGTGAAGCGGTGAAAGAGGCCCTGTCAGGGTCTGTTTTCGACGATATCACCGTTTCCGCAACACCGGATGCCAAGGGAATGATTGCAGCGATACAGGGACGTATCGACGCATGAGTTGCGCTTGAGGATCACTTGATCCGCGGATAGGCTGGTGCCGTAAAACGGTATTTGATTTCAAAGCGATTCGAGGGGGTTTTCGTCGTGGCTACTGCAAAGAAACCGGTGCGCGCCAAGGGTGCAAAGACTGGAAAAGGTGCCAAATCCGAAGATGTGATCGAGGATGCCGTGGTCCTGAAAGACCCCGTGAAACCGACTAAGAATAAAGTCGAGGACAAACCCGCAGATACCGAACGGACCCCGAACGACGGCAAACAAAAATCGGGTTTTATACCGATGCTGGTAGGGGGTGTGTTATCCGGTGCAGTCGGATTTGGCGCGGCAAGCTTTTATTTCATGAATCGCCCCTCCGACGTTGAACAGAATCTGGCCAAGGTTCAGGCGACGCTGGAAAGCCAGCAATCCACATTAAAAGATGTGACTGCGAAGGTTGGCGATTTGCCGGATGCTGTTGCCGGTGCAAAGGCAGATGCAAACGCGGCATTTGCAGAATTGGCCTCGACGACCGCTGACAAGGATAATGAACTCTCTGCAGCTTTGGCTGATTTGACCAACAAGCTTGGGGATATAGAAGCCCGGCTGACAACGCTGGAAAAACGCCCCGTGGCAGAAGGCGGCATGACAAGCGAAGCTGCCGCTGCCTACGAGCGGGAATTGCAGAATATGCGTGATCTGCTGGCAACCCAGAAGGCAGATATTGAAAAACTGGCAGCCGAGGCCACGGCGCGGATCGAAGGCGTGGCGCAACAGGCGGCCAAGGCCGAAAAAAGCGCCGAGGAAACAGCCAAAGCAACAGCCATCAAAGTGGCGGTCGCACAGTTGCAATCGGCGCTGGACAATGGCGGCGCGTTCGAGGCCACAGTCACGAATTTGGCTGCTGCCGGTGTGGATGTTCCGCCGGTGCTAAAGGACGCCGCCAAGGGCGGCGTGCCGACATTGCTGGATTTGCAGGAAACCTACCCACAGGCCGCGCGGGCCGGTCTGGCCGCATCGGTCAAGGCAACTACGGGTGATGGTGTAGGCGACAAAATTGGCGCGTTTTTCCGATCTCAGGTCGGTGCGCGGTCACTGGAGCCACGCGAAGGGGATGATCCAGATGCCGTTTTGTCCCGTGCCGAAGCCGCGCTGGGCAAAGGTGATATTGCCGGTGTGATTGCGCTGGTTGGTGCCCTGCCCGATGAAGGGCAGGCGGCGATGGCCGGTTGGGTAAAACAGGCCGAAACGCGTTTGCAATCGGTCGAGGCCGTGCGCGCGCTGGCTGATGGTTTAAACGGTAACTAAGGAAATAACATGCTCTGGTCTCTGATCAAAATTCTGCTTTTTGTTGCCGCGATTGCGGGGGCAACCTTTGGTGCCGGTTATCTGATGGAAACCGGATCCAGCGTGGTGATTACCGTTGCCAATACCGAATTTGTTATTGGTCCGTTGATGATGGTGCTGTTGGCGGTGGCACTGCTGGTCGGGGTTTGGTTGCTGCTAAAGGTCATGGGCCTGTTGATTGCCACGTTCAAGTTTCTGAACGGCGATGAAACCGCGATTTCCCGCTATTTTGATCGCAACCGCGAAAAACGCGGATACGAGGCCCTGTCCGAAGGGATGCTGGCACTGGCCTCCGGCGAAGGACGGGTGGCGATGGCCAAGGCGGCCAAGGCCGAGAAGTATCTGAACAAGCCCGAGCTAACCAATCTGCTAAGCGCACAGGCCGCCGAAATGACCGGCGACAAACGCAAGGCGGAAGAGGTTTACAAGCGCCTGTTGCAAGATGACAAAACCCGTTTTGTCGGGGTGCGCGGGATCATGAAGCAAAAGCTGGTCGAGGGGGATACCGAAACGGCCCTTCTGTTGGCCGAGAAGGCTTTTGCGATCAAGCCAAAGCACGAGGAAACGCAGGATACACTGTTGCGTCTGCAAGCCAATAAAAAGGATTGGAGCGGCGCGCGTAAAACCTTGGGCGCCAAGTTGAAGCACGGTAGCCTGCCGCGCGATGTGCATCGTCGCCGCGATGCGGTTCTGGCGCTGTCCGAGGCGCGTAATGCGCTTGCGGCTGGCGAAACCGCCAAGGCAAACGAAGCCGCGATCGAAGCCAACCGCCTGTCGCCCGATCTGGTGCCTGCCGCTGTGATGGCCGCCAAGGTTTATACCGAAATGGGCAAACTGCGCCCCGCCGCCCGGTTGATCAAAAAGGCATGGGAGGCAAACCCCCACCCCGATCTGGCTGCCGCCTTTGCCGCGATTGCGCCGGATGAAACGCCCGAGGCACGGTTGAAACGGTTTCGCGCATTGACCAAGCTAAAGCCGGCCCACCCCGAAACGCGGATGCTGCTGGCCGAGCTGAACATTGCCGCCAAGGATTTCCCCGCCGCCCGCAAGGCGCTGGGCGATCTGGTGGAAACCGACCCGACCGCGCGGTCACTGACCATAATGGCGGCGATCGAACGCGGCGAAGGGTCGGACGACACAGTTGTGCGCGGCTGGCTGACCAAGGCACTGACCGCGTCGCGCGGGCCGCAATGGGTTTGCGACAATTGCCACAGCGTTCACAGCGAGTGGGCGCCGGTGTGTCACAACTGCGAGAGTTTCGATTCCCTTAGCTGGGTAGTTCCCTCCGAGGGCGAAGTTGCGATGCCTTCCTCGACCGAAATGCTGCCGCTGATCGTTGGTGCACTTGAGGACAAGGTGGAAAACCCTGTTGAAGAGCCTGTCGTCGAAGCCGAAATCTTGCCCGAAACCGATTCCGCCCCCGAAAAACCCGAAGTAGTTGCCGATGGTGAGGTTGTAGCGCTGGGCGGCGATGAAAAACCTGTAAATTAGGGCTACCGTTTTCTGGATAAGCTGGGTAAAACCCTGCCAATGCCGCATTAGCTCAGCTGGTAGAGCAATTGCTTCGTAAGTAATGGGTCGGGGGTTCAAGTCCCTCATGCGGCACCAGCAAATAAATTCGGGATATATCTGGCGTTAAATCGTATGTGATTCCTGTTCGGATATTACATAAGGTAATATGCTTGCAACAAAGGCCTCGATGAATTCTAGCGCGATGATGGATGGCGACGTGGTGATTGGCCTAACCACCGACAAGGTGTGTGGAACCACAGGTCGGAACGGGCGCATTTCGACATTTTTGTCCAGAAACTGCTCGGCGTCCAGTTCGCTAACTACAGAGACGCCATTGCCTTGGGAAACAATAGTGCAGGCCGCAGTGAACTGGCGGGTTTCGATCCAAGTTGGTATCTTGATTCCCTGGCTGGAAAAGGCTTGTTCCAGCGATTTGAAAAAGGCGCTGTCGCGGCGTGTGTGGATAAGACTTTCGCCAGCAATATCTGCGGGCCAGATTTCGGCTTTCTGACCCAGTGGGTGGCCCTTGGGAAAAATACAGACGGTGCGAATCTGATAGCTTTTACTTTCGGTGGCGGGATGGCGGGGGCGCCCATCGGTGATACCGCAGTCGTATTGTTCCCCGATGATCCATTCGATAATTCGCTCGGGGCGATCCGGTTCAAGGGTGACGGTGACGCCCGGTTTGTTGCCTAGAAACTGTGACAGGACCTGCGGCAGATGACTGGTGGCAAACCCCGGTAAGCAGGCGATACGCAGGTGGCCCGCGGTGCGTTCGGGAATATCGCGTTTCAGGGTTTCAAGGCGCTGCAGCCCTTCCAGCACCTGCTGCACTTCGGTTAGCAGATAGCGGGCTTCGGGTGTGGGTTCTAACCGGCCGTGGTGACGGGTGAACAGGGTGAACCCGACCGAGCTGGCAAAACTGGACAACAGGCGGCTGACGGCAGGTTGGGAAATGTCCAATTGCGCCGCAGCGCCGGTTACGCTGCCGAGGCTGGCGACCGAGTTGAATGCCTGTAGCTGTCTTAGGCTGAGAGACACGGTTTTTCCTTGATCCGTTATTAAATTACTAGACGCTTAAATATAACATTTTGTTATATTTGGAAGCCTGAAATAGTGTTTGCATTATTTTTTTGGGTATGTTCCGATGTTGTTAATCTTGCGGTTCATCGGAGCCACGGATCATGGGGGAATATACTTTTTCTATTGTCATGAATCTGTCACCGACTCGCAGGTAAAGAATATGTCATGTGAAACGTGGCGCAATTTAGGGAGAATGCTATGAAATTACTCAAGAAACTTGCAGTGGGCGCAGTGACATCCATGTCGCTGATGGCCAGCGCTGCTTATGCGCAGGTCGAAATCCAGTGGTGGCATGCAATGGGTGGTCATTTGGGCGAAGTGGTTGAGGAAATTGCTGCCAAGTACAATGCCTCGCAAAGCGAATATGTTTTGGTCCCGACGTATAAAGGCGGTTATGAGGACACAATGACAGCGGGTATCGCCGCATTCCGCGCCAAGCAGCAGCCGAATATCATCCAGATTTTCGATGCTGGCGCTGCGACCATCATCAATGCCAAAGGCGCGATTGTTCCTGTGGCCGATCTGCTGGAAAAATATGCCGGTGGCTTTGACAGCACAGACTATATCGAAGGCGTTCGGTACTTCTATGCTGATAGCGATGGCAAGATGATCGGCATGCCGTTCAATTCATCCACACCGCTGCTGTATTACAACAAAGACATTTTTGCCAAAGTCGGCCTTGATGGGCCGCCCGCAACCTGGGAAGAAATGGAGGCAATGGCACCCAAGCTGAAGGATGCCGGATATCAGGCGCTTGCCCAAAGCCACAGCCCGTGGATTTTTGCCGAAAATTTCATGAGCCGTCATAACCTGCAACTGGCGACAGCCAATAACGGCTATGATTCGACCGACGTCAAAATCCTGTACAACAACCCTGAACTGCGCATGCACTGGACCAAGGTCAAGGAATGGCTGGATAAAGGCTGGTACGGTTACTATGGACGCGGCTGGGGTGACAATCAGGACGCATTCGTGCAGCAGAAAGTTGCGATGTGGCTGGGATCGTCGGGTTCCTTTGGAGGTTTGACGAAAAGTGCTGAATTCAAATTTGGCGCGGCTTATCTGCCCTATTGGAAAAGCATTGTGGACGAGCCGACCTCGACCTTTATTGGCGGCGCGGCCCTGTTTGCCATGGCAGGCAAAAGCGAAGAGGAAAACAAAGGCGTTGCCGATTTCCTTAAGTTCCTGACAAAGCCCGAGATTCAGTATTTATGGCACCGTGAAACCGGCTATGTTCCGATCACCAACGCTGCCTATGAAATGGCCAAGGCTGACGGGTACTATGATTCCACGCCGGACGCCGAAATCGGCATTCTGCAGTTGACACAGAAAAGCGGCGAATGGACCAAAGGTTATCGTCTGGGTTTCTATGTGCAGATCCGCGAAGTGATGTATAAAAACTTTGAGGATATACTGTCTGGTAAAGCTTCGGTAGATGATGCTTTCGCCGCAATCGAGAAAGACGGCAACGCATTGTTGGCCCGCTTCCACGATACATATAAATAAGCCATACTGTGGCCAGCGGGGATAAGACCCCGCTGGCCATTTTCAATACCCGGAAAGCATCTGCTGAATGAAACGCGTCCAGTTTGAACACAGCCCGATCCCCTATCTGTTTGTGGCGCCGCAGTTACTGATTATTGCCATTTTCTTTCTGTGGCCTGCCGGTCAGGCCGTTTATCAGTCATTTATGCTTGAAGACGCCTTCGGGCTGTCCTCGCAATTTGTCTGGTTTCGCAATTATTCCGATACGATTTTCAATTCCTCGTGGCTTCATGCTGCTTGGTTCACTGCTATCTTTTCCACGCTGGTTACCTTACTTTCATTGGGGTTCGCCCTGTTGCTGGCCGTCAAGGCAAACGAAGTAATCCGCGGGGCCAGCACTTATAAAACACTGTTGATGTGGGCCTATGCGATCGCCCCGCCGGTGGCTGGTTTGATGGGCAATCTGATGTTCAATCCGCTGATCGGTGATTTGTATCACTTTATGAATTCGTTCGGTTATGATTTTGATCACAAGCTGCACGAGGTAGATGCCGGTTTCGTCGTGATCCTGATTTCGGTCTGGAAGCAAGTCAGTGTGAATTTCATCTTTTTCCTGTCCGGCCTTCAGGGCATCCCGAAATCTGTAACCGAAGCCGCGACGATGGATTGCAAAAGTCCGACGCGCCGGTTCTGGACGATCACCTTTCCGCTGCTTGCGCCGACCACGTTTTTCCTGATGGTCACCAACATCACCTATGCGTTCTTTGAAACCTTCGGCATTATCGACACGACAACGCAGGGTGCACCAGGCGGGGCGACAACCACGCTGGTTTACAAGGTGTTTCAGGATGGTTTCCGCGGGGCGGACATTGGCGGGTCATCCGCGCAATCGGTGGTTTTGATGCTGGTGGTTCTGGTTCTGACGGTGATCCAGTTCCGGTTTATCGAACGCAAAGTGCATTATTAGGGGGATTGGGAAAATGAACAGACATACCGTAATCACCCATTTCATCCTGATCGTTGGCGCGCTGTTTATGACGTTGCCGGTCTGGGTGGCCTTCATGACTTCAACTCACGCGCCTGAAACGATTATGCGCGATGGACTGCAATTCTGGCCCGGCGGACATTTTCTGGAGACTTACAACGAAGTGCTGTTCGAGCAAGGCGGTGTTATGAAAAAGGTCACGGCGCTGGGCATGATGAAAAATAGCCTGATACTGGGTATCGGGTTTTCGGTGGGCAAGGTGATCATTTCGATGTTTGCCGCCTATGCCATCGTCTATTTCCGGTTCCGCATGGCGAATTTCCTGTTCTGGATCATCTTTATGACGCTGCTGCTGCCGTTAGAGGTGCGTATCATTCCGTCCTACAAGGTGGTTGCCGATCTGGGCCTGCTGGACACCCACACCGGTCTGATTGTGCCGCTGATTGCTTCGGCCACGGGGACGTTCTTTTTCAGGCAATTTTTCCGGTCGGTGCCCGACGAAATTCTTGAGGCGGCGCGATTAGACGGGGCCAGCACATGGAGCTTTTTCATCGACATTCTGGTGCCCCTGTCGAAAACCATGATTGCGGCCATCCTGATCATCATGTTCGTGGTCGGCTGGAATCAGTATTTGTGGCCGCTGATTATGACCACCAAAGAAGAAAACTATACGCTCGTGATCGGGATCAAACAGATTTATCAGGTGCTGAACGAAGGCGGCGAGCTGCCGCAATTCCAGAAGGCATTTGCGCTGACCATTCTGGCGACATTGCCGCCGGTTCTGGTGGTACTGGTATTTCAGAAATGGTTCGTGAAGGGCCTTGTGGAGAGTGAGAAATAATGGCTGGTGTTGAACTAAAGGGCGTCCGAAAAGTTTACCCGAACGGGGCCGAGGCAATCCGTGGTGTGGACATGCAGATTGCGGATGGTGAACTGGTTGTGTTCGTCGGCCCGTCGGGCTGTGGCAAATCCACGCTGCTGCGGATGGTGGCGGGACTGGAAACCATTACCGAGGGCGAAATTTCGATCGGGGGTCGGGTGATCAACGATGTTTCGCCGTCTGACCGCGATGTGGCGATGGTGTTTCAGAACTATGCCCTGTATCCGCATATGACGGTTCGTGGAAACATGTCCTATGGTTTGAAAAACCGCAAAATCCCCAAGGACAAGATTAGACAGATTGTCGAGGAAGCTGCCAAAACCCTGCGGATCTACGATTATCTGGATCGTCAGCCGAACGAACTGTCTGGCGGTCAGCGCCAGCGGGTTGCGATGGGTCGGGCGATCGTGCGTAACCCCAAGGTTTTTCTGTTTGACGAACCGTTATCCAATCTGGATGCCAAACTGCGTGTGCAGATGCGGATCGAGATCAAGCGCCTGCAACGGCGGATGAATGTTACCAGCATCTATGTGACCCACGACCAGACCGAGGCAATGACATTGGCCGACCGTCTGGCCGTGATTAACGAGGGTCGCGTCGAGCAGATGGGTGCCCCGATGGAGCTGTATTCAAATCCAAAAACGCTGTTTGTGGCATCCTTTATCGGTGCGCCGCAAATGAACCTGATTCCGGTTCGGTTTGATGGTGATGCCCTAAGCGATGGCGTCAGCCGCTTCCCCGGATTTTCCGATCTACCGATGGATGCCGATCTGGTGTTGGGTGTGCGGCCGGATATCCTGTCGATCACCGCTGATGGGCAACTGGATATGCGGGTGGATCTGGTGGAACAGCACGGCGGTGAAAACCTGATTTACGGCACGATTGTCGGCTCGGACGAAGGGGCCGCGCACGGGTTGGAAATTTGTCTGAAGGCCGGCCAGAAAATGTTACCTGATGTCGAGGATACGCTGCAATTGGGGTTTGACCCGACCAAAGCGTTCGTATTCCGCAAAGATACTGGCGAACGTCTGGTGTAGCTTTAAGTGAACTGCCGGTAGGCTTTGACGGCAATGGCTGAAATCACCACCCAGACACCGGTGCGGATAACCATCGCGCCGACGGTGCGCATTTCATAGGCCGTGCCTTGCATCACAGCCACCCCAAATGCCGCAAAGACCAAAGCAGTGGCGACAGCAATCCAGATCGACAGCTTCAGCCCCCAGTCCAGCCGTTTGGCCAAACCATAAGCCGCCGCCAGATAGGCAAAGCCTGCGATAAAGTTGAACCACAGCACAAAGGGCACGGCATTTCCGACCTCTTTGTTGCCGGTCAGGGCCATGCCGCCCGAGAACACGGTCAAAAGGCCAAACAAGGCAGCGATAACAACGACGATTTTCAAAGACAGGCTGATGGGACGCGGCTGGGTCATGATAGTTTCCTTTTCGGGTGGGAAGGATATTAGTTATAGACTACTAACTAAAATACCCTTGCTGCTGAGTCAATGTACCAAGCGGCTCTGGGCGCAATATACCGACAATTTGAAAGGTTAAGCGTGTGTTTACTTGCGCCTGATACCCCTGTCCTTGGGTGAATAAAACGAGGTGGTGGGATGAGTGCGCAAGCAAACGCGCCAGTCATTATCATCAAGCGTAAAAAAGTCGTAGGTGGCGGCGGGCATCATGGTGGTGCATGGAAAGTTGCCTATGCCGACTTTGTGACGGCCATGATGGCCTTTTTTATGCTGATGTGGCTGTTGAACGCGACAACTGAAAGTCAACGCAAAGGGATTGCGGACTATTTTAGCCCGTCTATTCCGCTGGCCCGAATATCGGGTGGGGGCGATGGTGCCTTTGGCGGGGACAGTGTCTTTACCGAAGAAACCCTGGCCCGTAACGGGACTGGCGCAGCGGTGACGATGCCGTCTGCGCAGGATGGGTCCGGTGGCCGCAATAGCGAGGATTCGGATAATCTGTCCGAGGTGGAATCACTGTTGTCCGGCGGTGGTGGCGAAAGCATGGTGATGGACAACGCGATGCGCCACATTATGACCCGCGTTACTGACGAGGGTTTAATCGTAGAGATTTTCGATCTGAAGGATGATCCCCTTTTTGAACAGGGCACAACAACGCCAACCCCTATGCTTCGGGATATCGCGGCTATGATGGCTGATGTGTTCGGGATTGTTACAAATGATCTGGCTGTGAACGGGCATACACGTTCAGAGCCGGTGGTGCTTTTGGACAACCCGGTTTGGAATTTATCACAATCCCGCGCTGACCAGTTACGCCAATTGCTTGAAAGCGGTGGATTCGATGCAAACCGTATTCAACGTGTGACTGGGTATGCTGACCGAAAGCCGGCGGTTTCCAATCCGATGGCTGTTCGTAACAACAGAATGGAATTGATCCTGCTCCGCAAAAATGTGGAATAAATATCTATTGGATTTTAGATATTAGGGGCATGTTAATGGAGCGCCCTTATTGCTGTTCCCTGAACCCTTAGCGGTTGATGCAGCAGAAAGGCGCACCATGACTATTTCTTCTTCTTTGAATGCAGGCGTTGCAGGCCTTGCGGCGAATGCAACCCGTTTGGCAACGATTTCCGATAATATCGCAAACTCGGGGACTTATGGTTACAAGCGCGCAGAAGCGAATTTTGAATCACTTGTTATCAATAACAACCCGGGCTCTGGAACATATTCGGCGGGCGGCGTCCGTGCTTCGACAGTTCGTTTGATTCAGGAACGGGGCGCATTGGTATCAACGAAAAATGCGATGGATATCGCAGTTGGCGGACGTGGAATGTTGCCAGTCACTGCCGAGGTATCGTTGGGCTCAACAACTGGTGACCGTCCGCTTATGATGACGACCACAGGGTCATTCCATTCGGATTCAAACGGTGTTCTGAAAACAGAATCAGGGTTGGTTTTAATGGGGTGGCCCGCGGAGTCAGATGGAAGCATATCTACCTACCCGCGTGATACGATCGCGGGTTTAGAGCCTGTGGTTATCAATGCCAATCAGACGGCTGGCGATCCAACCACAAAAATGAACCTCGGGGTGAACCTGCCTGCAACAAATACCGCGGCTGGCCAGTCGGGTGATGCGCTTCCGCTATCCGTAGAATATTTTGGCAATCTTGGCACCTCGGAAACGTTGGATATTACCTTTACACCAACTGTTCCGGCCACTGGCTCTTCGAATACATGGACCATGAAAATCAAGGATTCGGCGCAGGGTGGGGCAGTCATTGGCGAATATACATTGGTTTTTGATGCTACTCGCGCAAACGGGGGCACCCTCGCATCTGTGACAACAGTGTCCGGGGGTTCTTATAATGCTGCTGATGGTACGTTGGCCCTGACTGTTGCCGGGGGTCCGCTAACTATGACTATCGGTAAAGTTGGTGACCCGAATGGTTTGACCCAACTATCCGACAGTTTTGCCCCGACCTCTATTACCAAAGACGGTTCGCCAGTGGGCAATCTGACATCGGTTGAAATTGATAATAACGGGTATATCAGTGCCACTTATGATACTGGTTTTATCCGGCGCATTTATCAAATTCCACTGGTAGATGTACCAAATACAAACGGGTTGATTTCACTGAACAACCAGACGTACCAAGTCTCGCCCAGCTCCGGTTCGTTTTTCCTTTGGGATGCAGGTGATGGGCCAACGGGCTCAATCGAAGGGTATGCCCGCGAAAGCTCTACCACGGATGTTGCCGGTGAATTGACAGCATTGATCCAGACCCAGCGCGCCTATTCATCCAACGCAAAGGTGATTCAAACCGTAGATGAGATGCTGCAGGAAACCACGAATATCAAACGTTAATTAACAGCAGTTTGAAGGAGATTCGCCTATGGGTATGACCAGCGCGCTCTCGAACGCCCTGTCGGGATTGACTGCTTCGGCCCGTACGGCGGATGTGATTTCGTCCAATATCGCGAATGCTACGACAGACGGCTACGGCCGGCGCGAGCTGGATCTGTCTTCTCGCGTTTTGGGCGGCGAAGGTTCCGGAGTGCACATTGATGGCATATCCCGTATTGTCGACAAAGGTGTTATTGCAGATCGGCGGGTGGCGTCTGCAGATTTGGGTGCCTCGACAACGCACGCAGAGTTCTTGAAGAGAATTGAAGAAGTAATTGGCGAGCCGGGGAAAACAGGATCTTTGCCTGACCGGATTGCAAGGCTGGACGCCGCATTTATCGAAGCAGCCAGCCGCCCGGATTCCGAGCCCCGGCTGCAAAATATTTTACGTAGCGCAAAAGGAATTGCGGCACATATCAATACAGTTTCAAGGGAAATTCAAACACAACGCACCAAGGCGGACCACAGCATCGATCAGCAGGTTGATCAGCTGAACAGTTCGCTCAAAAATATTGAGCAACTGAACCATGCTATTTTGACGCAAAATAGCAGCGGTCGGGATGCATCATCGTTAATGGATCAACGGCAACAATTGGTTGATCAGATATCCTCGATTGTACCAATGCGGGCCGTGCCACGTGATGGTGGCCAAATCGCTTTGATTACAACAGGCGGTGCTGTTCTACTGGATGGGCGTGCTGCTGAAATCGGGTTTAACATAACCAGTTTGATAACCGAGGATATGACGTTTGCTGCCGGATCACTTTCTGGCCTTACGCTGAACGGGAATCCGGTTAGCACTAGTAATACCGGTATTCTATCTGGAGGCACTCTTACGGCGTCATTTGAAGTGCGTGATAAATTGGCCGAAACCGCACAAAGTGATCTGGATGCCATTGCCCGCGATCTGGTTGAACGGTTTCAGGATCCCGCAGTCGATACCACCCTGTCCACCTTGGATGCAGGCTTGTTTACAGATGCAGATGCATTTTTTGATCCCGCAAATGAGCCGGGGCTTTCAACCAGGCTATCGATTAATACGCGCGTTGATCCGGAATCCGGTGGGGCAATATGGCGAATACGCGATGGCATCGGGGCAGCAGTTCAAGGTGATGTCGGCAACGCAAATCTTTTGCAGACCATGTCATCGGCATTGACCCGGACACAGGTTCCCGTGTCGGGCAACATTACTGCCGCCTTGCGTTCGTTTTCTGGATTGTCTTCGGACTATTTATCGAAAATCGGCGCCGACCGCCAAATAACCGAAGCGGATATTGCATTTGCTTCGACCAAAGTTGAAACGTTGAAAACGCAAGAGTTGCAAGGTGGGGTAGATTCGGACTTTGAAATGCAACAACTGCTGCTGGTTCAGCAATCCTATGCTTCTAATGCACGGGTAATGAAAACCATCGACGATTTGTTACAAACCCTTTTAAGGATATAATTATGAGCTATTTCTCCGTCGGCGATATGGCCCAGAGCTTCTTATTCCGTCACCAAAGCTACCAGTTGAAAACCAAGGCCAATCGCTTGGGAGTAGAACTTGCCTCTGGGCAGGTTAGCGATCTGGCTAAACGGTTCTCGGGCGATTTTACTATAGTTTCCGGCATTGAAACATCATTAAAGGCACTAAAGTCATATAAAACGGCCCAAACAGAGGCTGCACAATTTGCAGATTCAATGCAGGCATCACTCGGGGTCATGCATGAACAATCAGCCAAGGCATCTTCGGTATTGTTGTTGGCCGGAAGTGGGGCCAATCAAGCACAGGTTCAAAACACTGCAACAGATGTGCGCCAAATATTTGATACGGTTGTGGCGGGTCTGAATACTCAAGTCGGGGGCCGTAGCTTGTTTGCTGGCGCAGCAACTGACAAGCCGGCCATTGCATCGGCCTCTGCAATATTAACCGATTTGCAAGCGGCTGTTGCCGGTCAGACAACCGCCAGCGGGGTTGCCTCAGCTGTAGAAAACTATTTCAATTTGGCTGGTGGTGGATTTGAAACCACCGGCTATCTTGGGTCAAACAGTTCCCTATCAGCCTTCAGAATTGGAGTAGGGCAACACGCTGATATATCTGTAACAGCTGCTGATCCTGTGTTTCGAAAAACTTTAAAAAACTTAGCATTGGCGGCGTTGGTTTCGGAAGGGGTTCTTGCGGGTGATTTGGCTGGCCAGGCTGAGTTGTTGAAGCAGGCCGGGAACGGGTTGTTATCAGTTAATGATGCGCAAATAAATATGCGGGCTGACCTTGGGTCGGTTGAAGCGCAAATTGAAACGGCTTCAGCGAATACCGCATCAGAAATGTCCGCATTAGAAATTACCCGGACAGGCCTGTTGTCGATCGATCCGTATTCTTCGGCAAGTGAGCTTAAGCAGATCCAGACCCAGCTTGAAACACTTTATGCATTAACTTCGCGCGTGTCGCGCATGAGCCTTGTGGATTATTTAAGATGATGAAACGTTTAATTGCCGGTTTTGTAACGGTTTTGTTGATGTCGTGCACAGCTGTCTCAGGACCGATCCGGATAAAGGATTTGGTTGAATTTGATGGTGTCCGGGGTAATGATCTGGTCGGTTATGGGTTGGTTGTTGGATTGAATGGTACCGGTGATGGCATACGAAATGCACCATTCACCGAGGAAATCATGTCCAATATTCTGGAGCGCTTGGGTGTGAACATCACAGGTGAACAATTCCGTCCAAAGAATGTAGCGGCAGTTTTCGTTACAGCCAACTTACCTGCTTTTGCCCGTGCAGGGGGACGCATTGATGTAACTGTTTCCGCGATTGGAGACGCCAAAAGCCTATTGGGCGGTACTTTGATCATGACACCGCTTAATGCGGCAGATGGACAGATTTATGCCGTTAGCCAAGGCACTGTGATTGCTGGCGGCATTTCTGCAACCGGTGATGCAGGGAGTGTTGTGCAAGGGGTGCCGACATCCGGGGTTATTCCATCAGGAGCATATATCGAGCGTGAAATTGATTTTGATTTTGGCTCATTGTCACAGATACGTTTGGCCTTGCGGACCCCAGATTTCACCACTGCCGAACGGATCGAACGTGCGATCAATAAATTTTTTGGCCGCGGAGTTGCGCAGATGCTGGATGCCGGTACGGTGCAGCTGGACATTAAGGCCACGCGTCAGGCATCGGCGGCACATGCGATATCAAAGATTGAAAATATTCTGGTAGAGCCAGAGCGTAAGGCAAAGGTCGTCGTTGACCAGAGATCCGGCACAATTGTTCTGGGGGAAGATGTTCGTATTTCGCGGGTGGCGGTTTCGCAGGGCAACCTAACTTTGCGGATAGAAGAGCAACCAATCGTGGTGCAGCCCAACCCTTTTGCTGCAGGCGAGAGTGTTGTGGTGCCGCGCACCAATGCTTCCATTCAGGAAAAACCGGGGATCGGGCTGGCAGAATTATCCGAAGGCACATCGCTTTCCGAAGTGATCGCGGGTCTGAACGCGCTGGGAGTTTCACCTCGCGATATGATCGACATTCTGAAAAGCATCAAAGCGGCCGGTGCTCTGCATGCCGAGTTCATTGTACGGTAATAGATAAGCAGGCTGTGTGGTTCTCGAGGGGTGTTTTCCCTGGATCAGAAGTAACTCCTGACCAATGCGCTGGAAATCAGGGTCCAACCATCGGCAACTACAAAAAACGCCAGCTTGAAGGGCAGTGAAACAATTGCCGGCGGCACCATCATCATCCCCATCGACATCAGAATAGCAGCAACTACTAGGTCGATGATCAGGAACGGCAGAAAAACCAGAAACCCGATTTCAAAGGCGCGGGCAATTTCAGACAATAAAAAGGACGGAACCAGCAGTGAAAGAGGCTGTGATGCTGTTTCGCCCGGTATCTTTGCGTCGGGGCGCAAAGCAGCAAGGGAATTGAACGTATCCGGATCAATACGATTGGCCATAAAATGCCGGAACGGGGTTATTGCCTTGGTAAAGGCCTGTTCAACGGTGATCTGATCATTGATCAGCGGATCAATGCCACTGTTCCAGGCCTCGGTAAATACAGGCTCCATTACGAAATAGGTCAGGAACATTGCAAGACTGATAATCAACATGTTTGGAGGGGATTGTTGCAATCCGATTGCCTGTCGCAAGATGGATAGAACCGTCACGATAAACGGAAAGCAGGTCAGCATGATGGCCAGACCCGGCACGATGCTTAGGACGGTGATCAACAGCAGCAGTTGAATACTGCGGGCTGATACCGAGCCGCTGTCGCCCAAGGAAATCGAAATTTCCTGTGCGGCGGCTGGTAGAGCAATCATGGTTAACAAAATTGCAGTGAGTCCTAGCATGAGGCGGATTGGTGTGTTGATTTTCATGATTTACAGACCGTCCTGCAGATTTATTACTTCGGTTAAACGAACGGCCAGCTGTCCAGCCTGATCGCCATCAAGTTCCTGCAATTCCCCACGGGCAATCAGGCGGTCACCGATGTATAATTCGACCGGATCCTCGATCCTTTTGTCCAGCGGTAAAACGGCGTCTTGTTCCAGCTGCAATAATTCCTTGATTTTCGGGCGGGTCTTGCCCACCGAAATAGTAATTTCGATCGGTACCTGGTTAAACGGATTCTGGCTGTCTGCCGGCATATCTGTCATGGTATCATCCATTGATTGCTACCTTTTCCTGTTGTGCAAAGAAGCCCTCGACCAATTGGGAAACCCCGGTCAGAACGCTTGTCAGGTCAATCTGCTTTTCGGAATCCGAAAATCGTAAATAGGCCAAACCCTCGGCCATGGTAGACTCTTCGATTATGTTCACATCAAGCGAGGTCAGTCCCTCGAGTAAATGTTCCAGGGCGGGTCGGTTGGCTGGCGATATAACGATTTCTATTTCGGCATCGGTTTGATCGGACGCTACGGTTAAAACTTCATCTACAATGGTTTGGGGCAAGTTACCTTGTGCCAGTGTGGGCAACACTTTGGAGACCATTTCGGTAAACAGCGGTTTTAGCGAGTTCAGAATCTGGCTGCGGGCCTCGTGATAGGTGAAGGATAATTCTTGCAGATTGCGGGCGAAATCGGCGGATACGCGGGATTGCTCTTCGGCTTGGGCGGCGGCGGCATCATCCCAGCCTGCTTTATAACCCTGCTCGTAAGCCTCTATCCGGTGTTCTTCGAAGCCGGTTTCCAGAACCGGATCCGGGCTATTTGCAGCTATGGTTGCGCTGAATTCTTCTAATGGGAAAAGCGCCATCAAACCGTTTCCCCACTATCTTCCATCCAACCACGTAGAACCTCGACCGTTTCTTCCTGGCGTTCCTCGATCAGCTCTTTCAGGCGGGAAACGGGGTCATTCGATGTGCCACCCATATTGCTGGCCGTGGCAAAGTCGCCAAGGGGCGCAGTCCCCATTTCGGGCATGTCAAAATCCGCAACGGTTGCCATAGCTGGCGGGTCAAAGTTGCCGTTGTCAATTTCACCGGTCAGGGCGGGAAGGGCAGCGGTGCCGGAACTTCCAAACCCGTCAGGAAAGGGAGCAGGCGGAATTGAATCTGTTGGGGCTGGTAATTCGGCCACAACAGCTGCAGCTTTGCTGTTCAGGATCGGGCGCACAACAAACAAGCCGAGGATAAGCGCGACGATGCCCAAAACAACCAGTTGAATAAGCGACATAACATTCACGTTCATGGATTGCAGGAATGTTGGATCTGCAACACTTCCCTGTTCAACAATTGGTTCAAACTGCATGGTTTTCAAAGTGATAACATCGCCGCGTGCTTCATCGAACCCGACAGCCGCAGCCACCAGATCGCGCAGGCCGGTCAGTTCTTCTTTACTACGTGGAACGAAAACTTCGGCCCCTGTATCGTCAACCTGCATAGTGCCATCCACCAGAACAGCCACGGAAAGACGTTTGATTGCACCCGGAGATTTCACAATATCCCGCCGGGTTTCAGATACCTCGTAATTTACCCGCGCGCGTGTTTCGCTGTTCTGGCTGGATGAATTGGCGTTGCTGTTGCCATCACCTTCGGGCAGGTTGCTGGCAACCGAAACCGCCCCGCCGCGTGCATCTTTGGAAGCCGTGGTGCGTTCCTCGTTATCGGTACTGATCACCACACGCGAATCCGGGTCAAATGTATGCTCCGTAACCGATTCCCTATCTGTCACGGTTTCGACGCTGATTTCGACGACAGCATTGCCGTATCCAACACGCGCCTCAAGCAACCGTTCGACGTTTTTCTTTAACTCTGCTGCACGGTTTTCGCCGCTACTTTGCCCTGTTGCCGGATCATCCGCACCACTAATCAATCCACCACGTGTATCAATGATGGCCACATCTTCTGGCAACAATCCGGTTACAGCCGAGGCTACAAGAAACTTCAAAGCCTTTGCATGCGAGGCCGACAACGCCCCTGACGCGGTGGTTACCGTGACTGATGCGGTTTCCTTGGCCTGCCGCCGGAATGGTTGTGATGACGGGTTGGCAATATGCACCCGTGCGTTGCGGATATACGGGCTGGATACGATGGTACGGGCCAGCTCGCCTTCTTTGGCGCGCCAATACGCAGCGTCGAACATTTGCGATGTGGTGCCGAACCCCGACAGTGAATCAAGCAACTCATATCCAGCGGAACTATTTGCGGGCAACCCTTCGCTGGCCAGTGTCATGCGCAATTCATCACGGCGTGCACTATCAACAAAGATCGCCCCGCCGCGCACCTCGTAAGTGACGCCCTGTTGCTCCAGCTTTGCCACCACCTCGCCCGCAGCGCTGCTTTCCAGCCCTGCATATAAGAGTGACATGCCCGGTGTGGCCGCCATGCGTGACAGGGCCAGAACCGCAGCGAACATAGCAAGGGTGGCAAGCACCACGATCACGCGGCGGCGCGGCTCCAGTGCAGACCAGACTGACAGTAGCTGTTGCAAGACGATTCTCCGAATATTCGTTGGGCGTTTTACCCATGCGTCGACTTATGTTTCGCCGAACAGGCTTAATAATCGGTTAGCTCCTGACGTTTATTAGGGAAGGAAAGGAAAAAACCGGTGAGAACATGGCAGACGAAGAAAAAGTTGAAGACGAAGGTCCAAAGAAGAAGTCGAAAATGCCTTTGATTATTGGCCTTTTTCTGGCTTTGGCCGGTGGGGGTGGCGGATTTTATGCGGTGCAGTCTGGCATGCTTTTTGGCAGTCACGAGGACGTTGCAGCCGATTCGCATGAAGAAGCCATACCCATGCCGGATGCGGTTTTTGTGCCTGTAGATCCATTAATTATTAATTTGGGAGGACGGTCCAGAAACCAGTTCCTGCGATTCCGTTCGCAGCTGGAAGTAGACGGTGCGCATAAGGAAGAGGTGACAGCATTGTTGCCTCGGGTTCTGGATGTTTTGAACGGTTATTTGCGAGCGGTGGATGTGAAGGATCTGGAAGATCCCAGCGCCCTGATACGTTTGCGTGCGCAGATGCTGCGGCGGATTCAGACGGTAACAGGCGAGGGTCGTGTAAAGGACTTGCTGATAATGGAATTTGTGCTGAACTAGGAGGGCATGATGACACTGATTGCGGATATTTTGCTGGTCGCCGGTGCCTTGGGGGCAGCATTTTACTGTATGATTCTATCACGGCGTCTAAGCCGTTTTAATGATTTGGAAAATGGTGTTGGCGGTGCTGTGGCGGTGTTGGCCGTTCAGGTAGACGGTATGACCAAGACACTGGAACAGGCACGAGTTGCGGCAGGGGATTCGACAAAATCACTTAAGGCGTTGACCACCAAAGCTGAAGATGTTGCCAAACGTCTGGAGTTGTTGATGGCATCGATGCATGACTTACCGGAACCACAGACATCGCCTGCCCCGGAGTTCGTAGAACAGCCCGTGCCGGATGCCGTATTTCTGCGACATCAGGACAGGGCTGTGGAGGCTGCGGAATGACTAATATACAAGAGAAAAGCAAGCGACAGCGCAAAGGTTCGCGCGGGGTTTTGTTATTGATCACAGGGTTCTTTCTGGCCTCGGGGTTACTGCGGTTGGGGTCGGGTACCGGCAGTGCAATTGCACGAGAGATTCAGACGTTGGGTCATGGAGAAAACCAACAGGATACGGTGGTCCCCACCGCCTGCGAAACCGGTGAAGGGATTGGCGAGTTGCTGGCTGCCCTGAAGAAACGCGAAGCCAGAGTGACCGAACAAGAGGCAAAACTGGCCGACCGGATGCAGGTTTTGGCTGTGGCCGAAGAAGGAGCCAAAAAGAACCTTGCAGCGCTGGCTGAGGCAGAGCAGCGGTTAAAAGCAACAATGGCTTTAGCTGATACTGCCGCCGAAGATGATCTGTCGCGTTTGACAACGGTTTACGAAAACATGAAGGCCAAAGATGCTGCCAAATTGTTCGAGGAAATGGACCCGCAGTTTTCAGCCGGATTTCTGGGCCGGATGCGTCCAGATGCGGCTGCTGCCATCTTTGCCGGCCTGACCCCGGCCAAGGCTTATTCCATCAGTGTGATACTGGCGGGCAGAAATGCAGAGGTTCCAACGGAAAAGTGAGATATTCTTAATTCTAATCGGTCACGGTTGAAGTGGGCTGAATTGCTGTTTTTGGAGGTTTCTGGATGATCGGGATAATCGGAATTGTTGTGATGCTTGTCATGATCTTTGGCGCCTACCTGGCCGAAGGCGGCAAGCTGGGCATCATTCTTCATGCGGCCCCTTTTGAAATTACCATGATTCTGGGGGCTGGTATTGGCGCGCTGATTATTTCCAGCGACATTTCTGCGATAAAACAAACATTCAAGGGCATCGGCAAAGTATTCAAAGGGCCGGTTTGGCAACATAGTGATTACCGCGATTTACTATGCCTTTTGTTTGAGCTGGTTCGTTTTGCCAAACAGAATCCGGTCGGGCTTGAGGAACATATCGAGGCACCCGAAGAATCAACAATATTCACACGCTACCCAAAGATATTGACCGACAAAGAGGCGGTTGCGCTGATCTGCGATACGCTTCGTTCGGCATCTATGAATTACGACGACCCGCATCAGGTGGAAGAGGTACTTGAAAAACGGATTGAGGAAAATTTCCATCATGCTATGCACCCCAGCCATTCCTTGCAAGGGCTGGCGGACGGGCTTCCGGCGCTCGGAATTGTGGCAGCGGTGTTGGGAATTATCAAAACAATGGGGTCACTGGATCAGCCACCTGAAATTCTGGGTGAACTGATCGGTAGTGCGCTGGTCGGGACATTTCTGGGGGTATTTATGGCCTATGGTCTGGTTGGACCATTCAGCACCAAGATTAAAGCAGTCGTTGAAGAAGACGCTCATTTTTACCAGCTTATCCGCGAGGTTCTGGTTGCGAACCTACACAATCACGCAACCAACATATGTATAGAAGTCGGGCGCCAGAATACACCCACTCACAGCCGGCCAAGTTTCGGAGAACTGGAAGAGGCTTTGAAAGAAGTGAAACAGGGGGCTGCATGATACGGCTGATACTGTTCATTTTATTTACCAGCCTTCCGGTAGGTGTTTTGGCGCAGGTCGTTGCGGTTCGATCCGGCGAGCATGGGGATTTTTCGCGTTTGGTATTTTCATTTCCGACACCTGTCGAATGGAAGATGGGGCGCATTTCCCGCGGTTATGAAATCCGGTTACAAGAGATAGCTGAAAAAATTGACATCTCGGGTGTATACCAGCGCATATCCCGTAAAAGGATAAAAAACATCTCTGTATCCAGCGGCAATTCCAGTGTCACATTGGTTGTGGATTGCTTGTGCCATGCAGATGCTTTTGAATTCAGGCCAGGGCTGTTGGTTGTTGATATTAAAGACGGGCCGCCCGATGGACAAAGCCCTTTTGAAACTTCATTTTCAGCTGATGAAACCGGAGATGTGGCATTAGTAGAAACCACCACAGAATCTGGAGATCCGCAAACCCATAATATGGCGGAGGGCAGTGTAATATCTGCTAATTTACAAGAGAATGAAACAGCTCCAGGGTCATCTAAACCTATTGTTCCATTCGGAGAACAGCTGGTTCTGAAACCCGAGATTACCCCTGAAGCAAGCCATAATATAAAAGCAATGCAATCGGAAATGTTGCGCCAAATCGGGCGTGCTGCAGCTCATGGGTTGCTGGAAGCAAACCTTCCCAAATCCTTCAAAGAAGTTCAGTCGGAACAGGTACCGGAAGCCGCTACAGTTAGCGAAGAAAAGCCACATGTAAATATTCGTATCGAAAACAGCGTTGACCGCGAATTTCCCAAAATACTTTCTCAGAGTATTGCCACTGAGAGTGATGATACCTGTCTTGGCGAAGGCAGGGTAAATATTTCGGATTGGGGGGGTGAGGACAATATTTGGGAACAAATATCAGAACAACGCCGAAAATTGTCGGGAGAATTTGACAGGATCAATCCAGTGGCTGTGGAAAACCTTGCAAAGGCGTATATTTATGCGGGATTTGGGGCCGAGGCCATTCAGGCTATTAATAGCTTTAATCTTGAAACGGATACTGCACATATATTGAAGGAAATGGCATTAATTGTTGACGGTTTCAGCAGTCAAAAAGATTCGATATTCAAAGGACAACTTGGATGCGATTCACCTGTTGCGCTTTGGGCCGTTCTGTCTTTACGGGTGTTACCAAAAGGCGCAACTATAAATAAGCCACACGTCATATCGGCATTTTCAGCATTACCATTACATATGCGTCGATTTTTGGGGCCTCGACTGGCCGAGGAATTTCTTGACGCCGGTGATATTGATGCCGCTACGTCAATAAGGAACGCGATTGCACGGGCGCCTGGGGATGCAGGCGATGAATTTCGTTTGATGGAAGCGCGATTTGACCAGAAGCGAGGGCATGTTGAGGCTGCGGAACAAACGTTTGCAAAAATTGCGACTAACAACAATTCTGTAGCGATTGAGGCGTTGATAAATCTTTTGGAAGCAAAAACAAAAAACAAATCAGATGTATCGGAAGAAATGCTAACAACTGCCGAATCGTATCTATTCGAGCAAAAAACAAGTGAGGCTGGAGCCAGATTATTGCAATCCATCGCACTGGTTCGGGCGCAATCCGGGGATCTGGGTGCGGCACTGGAAAAATTGCGCGTTGTTAATGTAAACAATTATATAAGTGAAAAAGAGAAGCGGGCACTTTGGGGAGATGTTCTGGAAGCTGCAGTATATAATGCTACAGATGAAGAGTTTCTGAAATTTATATTTACGGCCCGTAAAGAGATTAAAGAACAGGATGTTTCCCGAACCGCCCATCAGATGATTGCCAATAGACTACTCGATCTGGGATTTTCAACACAGGCACTGCAATTGTTGAATGCACCTGTGCCCCCAACCGAAATTGATAGGTTGATTTTGGCCAGAGCCGCTATTCTGGGTGACAAAAGCAACCAGGTTGAAAAGCTGCTCAGTAATATAACTGGAGAAGAGGCTACCAGACTTCGGGCGCAGGCATTTGAATCTCTGGGGTTTTATGACAGGGCCGCAGAGGAATTTGCGGCAATATCAGATCGCGATGGGCAAAAGGCCGCTATCTGGCGGGCAGGCGACTGGCAAAACTTGCAGAAAATTGGATCTGATCCAGAAAAAACACTGGCCCGTTTAATGGTATCCGATGCTCTGGAAGCGGAAACAAAATGGCCACCGTCAGAGAACGTGTTAACGAAAGATGCATCATTAATTGAAGAGAGTGGCCATTTTCGCCAATCAATTGAAGCTTTGATCAGGAATTTCCCCATCCCGTCGCTAACAGGTGGTTAGACCCGATTTTGCTTACCTTTTCTAAAGGCTTATTGCGTAGCTTGCATAGGAAAGAACAGCAAGAATTGTGAAAATGGCTAGAATTGCCTTTAATAGAACAACCATATTGCGGTCGGGTGCGTCTTTGATCGCCCGCTTGGCCATCCTGGTTTTGGCGGAAATTACAGCGATGGTTCACCCGATATGGGCTGCACAAGATTTGTCGCAAATATGTGATCAGGCTGCTGCCTATGCTGCTAGGGAAACGGGTGTTCCGGTGTCCGTCTTGCAAGCGATTTCTTTGAATGAAACCGGTCGTAAACGGGGGGGCGTAATGCGCCCCTGGCCCTGGACGGTTAATATGGAGGGAAAAGGGTTCTGGTTTGATACTGAAGATGAGGCGCGGGCATTTGTTTATCAGAATTACAAACGGGGTGCGCGTAGTTTTGATGTTGGTTGTTTCCAGATCAATTATAAATGGCATGGGCAGGCCTTTGCCTCGATCGAGGAGATGTTCCAGCCGCGTCCCAATGCCCTATATGCGGCAAAATTCTTGCGGGATCTTTACAATGAAAAGGGGGATTGGAGTGCTGCTGCAGGCGCTTATCATTCCCGCACGCCAAAATACGCTGAAAAATACGAGGCACGGTTCAACCGATTCCGCGACGGGTTGCTGGGAAATGATACACCACAAACAGATGTGCAACTTGTCTATGCTGATACACCAGCCGCGCCGCCGGTTATCAGAATAAATAAATATCCGTTACTGCAAGCCGGGCGCGTTCCGCGAACACTTGGGTCGCTGGTTCCCTTGGGGGATGCGCAATCAGCTACGCGGTTGATAAGTGTGGCAAATAACGATGGATAATCCACAGCGGCTTATCTTAAAGATATTCCAGCCGACAATTCTGCTGGCACTGGTGTTAATGGCAATTATCGTAATGATGATTCTGCCCATGCCTTCGTGGGTGTTGGATGTGGGGTTGGCCGCATCATTCTCGCTGGCAATCCTGATGTTTACCATAACATTATTCATCGATCGGCCACTGGAATTTTCGGCTTTTCCAACGGTATTGCTGGCGTCACTCATGCTGCGTTTATCACTGAATGTGTCCTCGACCAAGCTAATCATCGGGCAGGGGCACACCGGCACAGGCGCCGCGGGAAATGTTATCGAAGGGTTCGCCAATTTCGTAATGGGCGGTAGTGTTTTTATGGGGCTCGTCGTATTTGGCGTGCTGATAATCGTAAACTTTATCGTTATTACCAAAGGTGCTGCACGCATGGCTGAAGTTGGCGCGCGGTTTGCCCTGGACGGGATGCCGGGCAAACAGCTAGCGATTGACAGTGATATGTCTGCAGGCGCTATTGACCATGCAGAAGCCAAGGCGCGACGGGAAAAAGAACAGGCGGAAACCACGTTTTTCGGCTCACTCGACGGTGCCTCCAAATTTGTCAAAGGGGATGCGGTGGCGGGCCTGTTGATTACCCTTTTGAATCTTGTGATGGGATTAATCATGGGGGTTGCCGTTCACGGGATGCCCCTGGCCGAGGCATTTAAAACCTATTCAATCCTGACAGTTGGCGACGGGTTGGTTTCGCAGATTCCTGCTGTGATTATATCCATTGCATCAGCCTTGCTATTGTCGCGCGGTGGCACAAAAGGTTCTGTTGATCTAGAGCTTGTGGCCCAATTGGGTCGCTACCCGCCCGCCCTTGCAACCGTGGCTGTTTTGATGGCATTGTTTGCACTGGTTCCGGGGTTGCCATTTGTCCCGTTCATTATTGGCGCAATGGTCTTGGGTGCGGCCGCGTGGTCAGTTCATCGTACGGCTAAACGCAAGGCCCTGCTGGCGCAAAAACCATCTGCCATTGAAGAAATGGAGCCCAGTCAGACACCTATTGGGGATCTGCTGGATCTGGACGATATTCACGTTGAATTTGCCCCCGACCTGGTCAGCATGGTGCTTGATCCTGCCACCGGTTTGGACGCTCGCATCGCCAATATGCGCACCCATGTGGCCACAGCATTCGGGCTGATATTGCCGGAAATTCGCCTGACCGATGATGCATCCCTGCCCACTGGAACATATGTTATCAAGGTTCAGGGAGTCGAACAGGTGCGTGACCGCCTGTTTCCCGAACGGGCGCTGGCATTGCTACCTGAAGGGCCGGATGTTTTGCCCGCAGGTGAAGATGTACGCGAGCCTGTTTACGGCGCGCCCGCCCGCTGGATCACCGATAGCGCACAAGAAGAGGCAGCCTTGTCCGGTGTCACCATCGTTTCGGCAACCGAGGTTCTGGCGACACATCTGCTGGAGGTAATCAAACAGAATTTCCCGCGGCTGTTAACCTTAAAGGCCCTGCGCCGTTTGCTGGATGAATTCGTTAACCTGTCCGATGACGAACGGGCGCAGGCCAACCGCCGGATGCTGGATGAACTGGTGCCGGACAAGGTACCTGTGGATCTGTTGTTAACCATAATGCGGATGTTATTGGAGGAACGTGTTTCAATTCGCAACCTTCCGCTAATACTGGAAGCAACTGCCGAATCCCGCCAGATATATCAACATGCCGATGCAATGTGCGAACATGTCCGCCAACGGTTGGGGTTTCAACTGGTAGCAGAGCTGAAGCGCGATAACGGCACGATCCCTTTGATCCAGTTGGCACCGGAATGGGAACAGGCCTTTAATACTTACCAGATCGAGGGCGAGCGCGGGCAAGGAGATGTGGCCTTGCCGCCCGAAGAATTCAACCGGCTGGCAAATGGTGTTGCTGAAAAACTGGCCAAGGCTTCGGAAACCGGTATTTACCCGGCTATCGCCGCCGCCCGTCACCGCCGACGTTTTTTGCGTACTGTTCTTTCGGCCAAGGGTATCACAAACCCGGTTTTGTCATTCGAGGAGATCGGGACCGAGGCGCGGCCATCACTTGTCGGTCTGGTGCCTGCATGAATTTGGCTCTGACAGAATTGATGGCCTTTGCACAAGATGGATTGTTGGCCGGGCTTTTTGTTTTCCTGCGGGTTGGGGCAGCAATGGCACTGCTTCCGGCCTTTGGTGAAAGTGCGGTTCCGCAACGGGTCCGGCTTGGGCTGGCTCTGGTGTTTACGATAATTGTGATGCCCGCGGTTGGCACACGAATTGAACCGTTAACCCAACATCAAAACGGCATCGGCATATTGCTGGCAACCGAACCACTGGCGGGGTTGGCCCTTGGTATTGCATTGCGTTTGTTCGTTTTGGCGTTGCAAATGGCAGGCTCGATCGCGGCGCAGGCGACTTCTCTGTCACAGGTTTTTGGCGGCGGCGGAATTGAACCGCAACCGGCCATCGGCCATCTGCTGGTTTTCGGTGGGTTGGCACTTGCTGTAATGGCGGGCTTGCATGTCCGCATCGCCGAGGTGTTGATCCTGTCTTACGATGTTCTAACGCCGGGCCAATTTCCGGATGCGTCAATGCTGGGCGATTGGGGGGTAGTGCAGATTGCACAGGCTTTTTCATTGGCTTTTACCCTGGCCGCACCATTTATCATTGCATCGCTGGTATACAATGTTGCGATGGGTGTTGTTAACCGCGCAATGCCGCAGTTGATGGTCGCATTCGTGGGCGCGCCTGCCATCACCGCAGGGGCATTGTTTTTAATGTTTCTTGTCATGCCCTTGATGTTGTCAGTCTGGTCAGGGGCTTTGCAGCAATTCCTGCAAGACCCGTTTGGGGGATCACGATGAGTGACGGTTCCCAGGACGATGATAAACAACATGAACCAACCCAGAAAAAGCTGGACGACGCCAGAAAACGGGGAGAGTTTGCAAAATCGACGGACCTGAATACAGCGGCGTCCTATGGTGGCGTGTTGATGGTGGCAATGGTGATGGGGGCAGCGACATTGCCGAAATTTGCACAGCTTATGGCTAATATGCTTGGAAATGCAGACCGCCTTTCGGCAGTATTTTTCAACGACAGTGCGCACTCTATTTCGGGTGGTGTTATTCAGGAATTGATGCTGTCCCTCGGCCCATGGTTCCTGATCCCAGCGCTGATGGTTGTTCTGTCCATCCTTGCGCAACGTAGCTTTGTTGTGGCACCGGATAAATTGACCCCGAAATTGTCACGCATTTCCATACTATCCAATGCTAAAAACAAATTCGGTCGAAGCGGGTTATTTGAATTCGGCAAAAGTTTTTTCAAACTGACGATCTATTCTCTGGTTCTTGTATTCTTCCTGAAAGGAAAGATGCAAGAAATCATGGGAACGGTGCATTTGCCACCTGCCATGATTATCACTGTTCTCTCGCGCCTGCTGGTAGAATTCCTGTCAGTGGTGTTACTGATTGCGCTGGGCATTGGCGCTGTAGATTTCATGTGGCAAAAGGCCGAGCATACCCGTCGCAACATGATGTCGCGCAAGGAAATGGCGGACGAAGCCAAACAAAGCGAAGGTGATCCGCATGTGAAGCAGCAGCGGCGTCAAAAGGGTTATGCGATTGCGATGAACCAGATGCTGGCTGATGTGCCAGATGCCAGTGTGGTTGTTGTGAACCCGTCACACTATGCTGTTGCCTTGAAGTGGGATCGCACCGGGGGGATGGCGCCGATCTGTGTGGCCAAAGGCATGGATGAAATTGCAGCCCGGATTCGCGAGGCCGCAAATGAGGCCGGCGTTCCAATCCATCGTGATCCACCTACGGCGCGTGCATTGTTTGCAACGGTTGAAATCGGGCAGGAAATTACGCCGGACCACTATCAGGCAGTCGCGGCGGCAATCAGGTTTGCAGAAGAACTGCGTAAAAAAGCTGCCGGAAAAGACGAAAAAAAAGGACAGTAAATGGATAAACAGCTACGGGCCTTGCAGAACCTGACCGACATGGTCCTGGATGTCGAACGGATGAAGCTACAACAAATTGCACTGGCAGAACAGAAACTTGGTAAGCAGATCAGGGAACTGGATAATGAGAAGGAAAAACGGGTCGCCAAGCTGTCAGCCAGAGGCGGCACAGATACAGCTCTTTTGGCAGGCGCAGATATGCGGTGGCATAGCTGGATACAGCAACAAAAATGCCTGCTGAATACCCGTCGCGCCGCACTCTTGGCCAAGCAGGAAGAACAGCGTTTGAAGGCGCAAAAGGCATTCGGGAAAAATGAAGCTGTGCGCAATTTGCTGGAAAAATCCGCAGAAGATGCGCGAATGAAATCCGGGCGACCCTAGCCTTTAATGTCCTGCCGGACAATATCGTTGATCAGGATGTCCTGAACGACAGGGCCAGCTACTTTTTGTGCAACTTCATATAGGGAATCATGCAATACAACCATCTTGTTGCTGTTGGTAAACACCCCGTCAAATCCGCCGGAATTGGCATGGTCAAACAGCACCTGATTAAAGGCATCCCGCAGTTTCGGTTCGCGTTGGAATGTGGCCTCTTTTCCACCGGGTGTTACTTCCAGACTAATGGACAGAACCACCAGTGCCGCCATATTGCCGTCTTTCAGGACCGGGATAACGAACTGGTTATTCATTTTCACATATTCGGGGGTTATTTCCTGCCCGTGTTCATCAACAGTGGGAGGCAAGGCCGAATGCTCGCCTTCGGATGCGGGCGAAGTGCAATCGGCAACATCTTTTTGTTCGGCTGAGTCAGGTTTTAGCATTATGCCAGCGCCAACACCGGCCCCGGCCCCGATCAATGCCATGAGAATTGGAAGGATCTTACCCATCGTACCCTCCTAAAAAGGTAAAATAATATCGGCGGCTTGCTGCCCGTAACGGGGTTGCTGCGCATCGGTAATCTGGCCACGCCCACCATAGGAAATCCGGGCCGAGGCAATTTTGTCATAGGTAATCTGGTTTTGCCGCGAAATATCCTCGGGGCGCACATAACCGGACACCAGCAATTCACGGATTTCAAAATTAACCCGAACCTCTTGTGACCCCTGAATAGCCAGAACACCATTTGGCAACACACCTGTAACCGTAGCGGCAATACGCAAGGTTAGTTTTTCCTTGCGTCGGACAGAACCGTCGCCGGAAAAAGTGCTGGCGGAATGGCTTCCGAAAGCGTTGTCCATTGTAGCCCCCGCCGGCAGCTTTTCATTAATGCGCTGCGGGATGCCCAGCATATTGGGCAGGCCCGCCTTTTCCGACCCTTTGCGGTTTCGGGCGGTCGAATTGGAAATCTCGGCTTTGTCGTCAATTTCGATTACGACCGTCAGAATATCCCCCCGTTTTACCGCGCGGTGATCGCCCAGCAGTGATTCGCGATCGGCACTCCACAGCGATGCCGTGTCGATGATGCGGTGTCGGCCAACCTGTTGTGGTAAAGACGGGGTGGCCATAGCGTTATATTCATCGCTTCCCTCTGCCGGGGTTAGCGGAGGAACCTTGCCAATTTTGTCCAGCTTGGCACAGCCGGCAGCAAGCAACAGCAATGTGATCACGGGCAGTGGGAGCTTCGGGAACATTCGGTTTCCTTTATCTTAATGGCCAACAGTAACGCTGCCGTCAGCCGTAACAGTTCCGCTAACGGTGGTTCGGGATGACAAGTTCATTACGCGGATGTAATCGCCGATACCGCCACGGCCCAATGATCGACCATCGGCTATGATTTGCAGGCTTCCGCTTTTATAGATCAGCCGCACAATCTGGTTTCGGTCAACAATTGCCGCCGGACCAATATCGCCGGGGCGGATTGGGCGACCGGCATAAAGCACCACGCGGGCCTCTTGTCCGATGGCTTCTTCGGGAATGGTTAATGCGCCGGGAATAGCGACATCTTTGATGGCGATATCGTCGGGGGTGATGATGGCATGGCTGCGCACCGTGCGGGCTGCAACAAGGGTGTCGGCGGTAACGGGGCCGGTTATAAGCGCCAGTATGAAAATCAGACGGACCATTAGCGGATCTGCGTGGTTGCGCCAAGCATCTGGTCGGCGGCGGATATGACTTTGGCATTCATTTCGTAACCGCGCTGGGCCTCGATCAACTCGGTGATCTCGCGCACGGAATCGACCGAGGAATCCTCGAGATACCCTTGCCGTAATACCCCCAACCCGTCGCCCCCCGGTGCCGAAACAAGTGATGGGCCCGAGGCGGAGGTTTCCAGAAACAGGTTGCTGCCGATGGCCTCCAACCCTTTGGGGTTGGTGAAATTTGCCAGCGTAAACTGGCCCAGCAATTCGGGTTGAACGCGATCATTGAAATAGGCGTAAACCTCGCCCTCGGCGTTGATTGAAATGCTGCGGGCGTCGGACGGGATGGTGATGTCGGGCACCACAGGATAGCCGTCGGATGTTACGATCAACCCGTCCGCGGATCGTTTCAGCCCACCATCGCGCGTATAGCCCGAGATACCCGAGGGCAGAGTGACCTCGAAATACCCCGACCCTTCGATTGCCATGTCCAGATCACCGCCGGTGGCTGCCAATGACCCTTGTGACAATTGCACGGTGACAGAGGCAGGTCGCACCCCCAGCCCCAGTTGCACACCGGTTGGCAAAACCGTTCCGTCAGCGGCATTGATCGTGCCCGGGCGGGTGGCCTGCTGGTAATGCAGATCGGCAAATTCGGCGCGGCGGGCGTTGTAACCCGTGGTGTTCATATTGGCGAGGTTGTTCGAGATCACCTCGACCCGCATTTGCTGGGCACTCATTCCGGTGGCGGCAATTTTCAGGGCGCGCATGTTGCTTTCCTTTTTATTTAACGGCCAAGGGTCTGAAGGACACCGCGAATGCGCTCGTCCTCTTTATCCAGGAAGCCCTGCCCGAGTTCGTAAGCGCGTTGCACTTCGATCATGCGGGCAATTTCGATCACGGGGTTGACGTTTGAATCCTCGACAAACCCTTGCATGATGGCGGAATCTTCAACCGGTATCACATCGCCGCTGACCTGAAACCGCACCCCGTTCTGGCGGCTCAGGTCGGTTGGATCAGCGGGCGCATACAGCCCGATTTGTGTTTGCGGCACGCCATCGGCACTAAGGGTGCCATCCGCCGCAACCGAGATGGAGCGGGCATCGGGCGGGATGAAAATGGGGGACCCGCCGCCATCCAGCAGGCGATACCCGTCAGGTGTTACCAGTTCGCCTTCGCCATTGGGGGTGAAGTTGCCGGCGCGGGTCAATTGATTGCCATCAGGGGTTTCGACCATAAAGAACCCCTCGCCCTCGATCGCGAAATCAAAACGGCCGTTGGTCTGGGTCAAAGTTCCCTGCTGCTGAACCGTCAGTCGCACGTTGGCCGAGGCCATCGAAAGCGAATCCTCGGTCCCGTCCAGTGCTTTGATATGTTCGGCGAAAATCACGCCTTCTTTGCGAAAACCGGTGGTCGACAGATTGGCGAGGTTGTTCGCCACCGTCGACATTTCACGCATCAATCCGGCCTGTCGGGTCAGGGTGGTATATACAGCATTGTCCATCCGTTAGCTCCCTGCAATTAGTGGCACGATTGTGCTGGTGAAAAAGGACACAAGGGTTTCGGTCATAAAGCTCATGGAAACCCAGAACACCGCCAGAATGGCGGCCAGTTTGGGCACGAAAGTCAGCGTCATTTCCTGAATTGAGGTTAGTGCTTGAAACAGGCCGACCGTCAGGCCGGTGACCAGTGCCACCACCAGAATTGGCAGCGAAATGGTGACGGCAATCCACAGGCCCTGTCGCAGAGTGTCAAAGAACATCGACTGATCCATTACACCGGCATCCTTAGAATTTCCTGATAGGCCTCGACCACCTTGTCGCGGACGGTCACGGCTGTTTCGACCGCAAGTTCGGTCTGGGCCAATGCGGTCACCAACGAATTGGCGTCCGCGCCGCCGGTCATTGCTGCCTTTGCCACGTCTTCGCCCTGTTGCAGGGTGGTGGCGAAATCGGCAGCGGCGCGGCCAAAGGCGTTGCCAGCCCCCCCGCCCGCATCAGGCTTTGGCGCTGTTGCGGGGCGGGTTGCTGCATATTGCTGGGCTGCGAGTGAAGATTTTATATCCATTCTGGATCACCTTTCATCGGCGCAGAAGGTCAAGCAGGCTGGACGACATTTGCCGCGCCTGATCGAACATCTTGAGGTTCGCCTCGTAGCTGCGCTGCGCTTCGCGCGCGTCAGCGATTTCGATCACCAGATCGACATTCGATCCATCATAGTGACCATTTTCATCCGCAAGCGGGTGACCCGGATCATAGACCTGCGTCAGCTCGGAGCGGTCCAGTTCAACCGGCCCAGTCCGCACTTCACCCGTGCGCTCCCCCCCGACCACCACTTCCTCGAACGAGGCGGTTTTCCGGTGGTAACCGGGGGTATCTGCATTCGCGATGTTTTCCGAAACATGGCGCAGGCGGCTGGCTTGTGCCTGCATGCCACTGGCCGACAGCGCGAGGGTTTTCATCAAATTGCTCATCTTGTTTCCCCTTTACCTGCGGCCCAGACTAGAGCGTAAAATCCCCAGTGATGCCTGATAAATTGCCAATGCCTGATCATGTTCCTGCCGCACGCTGGCGGCTTTCACCATTTCGGTTTCAAGGGACACATTGTTGCCATTAGGCGATTCGCTGCCCGCGCCGGCAATGGTGCGCGCGGTATAGGGTTGTGCGTGACCCGTCAGGTGACCGGGCCGCGTGGCCCGCATCGCGGTGGTATCCTGTGTGCGGTAAGTTTCGGCAAAAGAGGCGATATCGCGGGCTTTATAGTCTGGCGTGTCAGCGTTTGCGATATTCTGCGCGATCATCGTTTGACGTGTTTCGGCGTGGCGAGCCATTGCACCTGCCATCTGGAATATCTCTAGATTTTTAAACATCGGGGCTTCTCCCTCGAGTAATTTCAATCAAGCTTTAACTGTGATTCCTTTAGAAATGGTTTTCAGGAACCAAACAGGAGAATCCGGTAATGGTTACAGATATTGATTGCCTGACTGCCGAGGTGTCCGCGATGCGCCCTGTCCAAAATGTGGGCCGCGTGGTCGAGGTGGGGTGCGGCACGTTAACAGTGCGCGGGTTGTCGGGCTGCGCCAGTCTGGGCGATCAGGTGCGCATTACCCACCGTGATGCGGTGATGGGCGGCGAGCTGCTGCAACTGTCGCGGGATGCTGTGCTGGTTTTGCCGGATCATTCCGCCGAAGGGGTGGTGATCGGTGATCGGGTTACGTTGTTGGGTCAGGCCTTGATCGCGCCTGACTGCAGCTGGATCGGGCGGGTGATTGACCCTTCGGGTCAACCAATGGACGGGCGACCATTGATGCGCGGAGTGCAGCCACGCCCGATGCGGGCCTCGCCGCCAAAGGCAACCCGCCGGCGAGCACTGGGGGAACGGTTGGAAACCGGCCTGGCAATTTTCAACACTTTACTGCCGATTGTGCGGGGGCAGCGGATTGGTCTGTTTGCCGGTTCCGGTGTGGGCAAATCCACCCTGCTGTCCAAATTCGCCCGCGGGGTTTCGGCCGATGTGGTGGTGATTGCGCTGATCGGGGAACGCGGGCGCGAGGTGCGCGAATTTGTCGATCATGTGCTGGGTCCCGAAGGGATGAAGCGCGCGGTTGTGGTGGCGGCAACGTCGGACCAGTCGCCATTGGTGCGCCGTCGCTGCGCCTGGACGGCCATGGCCGTGGCCGAACATTTTCGCGATCAGGGGCAACATGTGCTGTTTTTGGCCGATTCGATCACCCGCTTTGCCGAGGCCCACCGCGAGGTCGCGCTGGCCTCGGGCGAGGTTGCGTCTTTGCGCGGCTACCCCCCTTCCACCTCGCATATGATCATGTCACTTTGCGAGCGCGCCGGACCGGGTGTGGACACAGCGGGGGACATTACAGCGCTGTTCAGCGTGTTGGTGGCGGGATCGGATATGGAGGAACCGGTGGCCGATATCCTGCGTGGGGTGCTGGACGGGCATGTGGTGATGGACCGCAAAATCGCCGAACGCGGGCGTTTTCCGGCGATTGATCTGCTGCGCTCGGTTTCGCGCAGCTTGCCTGCGGCGGCAACACCTGAGGAAAATGAATTGATCAGCAATGTACGACGCTTGCTGGGGGCGTATGATCGGGCGGAAATGATGATTCAGGCGGGGCTATATACAGCGGGGTCCGATCCGCTGATTGACGAGGCGATCAGCGTCTGGTCCAAACTGGATGTTTTTTTGTCTGAGGATGAACCCGAAGATACGGCGGCCAGTTTCATGCGTTTGGCAGAGTGTTTGTCAGGGGGGCAAGAGGCCGAAAATCCCCAGCTAGAATAAGCCAGTGTTTCCGGTGGTTGCCCCTTGCAGCAATGTCAGCGCAATTTGGCTGCTGCCTGTATTGATGTTCATTGCCTGCATATCCGCGCGTAACAGGAACAGACGCGTCAGGTCTTCTTGTTTTTCGGGCGTGGCAAACTGTTTGATCCCGCTGTCCCCGAAAGCAGCGCGTGCTTTGTCTTTGAAGGTGGCAAGCTGTTTGTCCAGATCAAGTGTGCCAAAGGATTTTGGCAGATTAAACGCGGTTTCAAACACTTTGCGCAGCGGCGGATTGCCCATCACGGTAAACCACAAGGTATCTTCTTTAAGGTCTTTGTTCGCTATTTCCGCAAGATCACGATCAACGCCCAATGCCAGACGGAAATTTTCATTTTGTTCCCCGACTGCCGCCTCGAACTGCCGTTCTTTATAAGCAGCAGTAATTTTAGGGCCAAAATCGCTTAATCCAGTACTTGGGACAGGGTAGTCCCCGAATCCAAAGGCCTGCGACATCTTTAGATACCGTTTATCCGACAGTTTGTTTGCCAACGCATCGTTGCTCAGGGTGCCATCTTCCAGAACCTTGCGAATGAAAAATTTGCTGCCGATGTCATCGCTTAACCCAAATGCGCCCAGCGCCACTTTTAGCAGGGTATGATCGGAGACCAGATCTTCGGCCGTTTTGATTTTCCCAATATTTTCCTCAAAGTATTTCACTTCACGGGCAACCTCGGGCGATTTTGCGTAGGCGTCTTTCTGACTGTCCATCGTTCGGGTCAGAAACGACCAGCCGGCAAAACCGCCCAAGGGAAGCACGGGCTGAAACATCAGATCCGCGCCGCCGCAAGCAAGCGTTCTTCGCGGGGCAGCAATTCGCGCAAGGCTTTCAAAGCCTGATAATATTGCCCATCCAGCACCTCGTCCGAAGCGGTGGTTAGTAACACGCGGCTGTCATGGTCGGTCAGAACCTGACTTAGCTGTTCGATCCCGCGCAGAAGTTGCAGTTTTGCGTCTTCCTTTTCGGCATCACCGGACAAAACCAGCTGGGCAATGTAACAGACGCGCCGCACCGGTGTGTTCACCTCTTCCGGATGGATGGCATCGCGCAGGCGCAGGATATTGGCGTTCGGCGTGACGATCGATAAACGGCTGCGCCGGTCACCGTTTTCGATCACGGCACCATTGATCAGAACCCGTTCTTTCGGGCCAAGTTTCAGGACAAGTCCACTCATCACACACCTGCCTTGCTGCGCAAGCCGCGCATGATGGCGGTGTTGATATCAACCAGAACATCAACGGCCGCTTCTTTTCGTAGAACTTTGCGGCTGTGCTGTGTTGTGAATTCATACAGGTAGAAAATGCGGCCACGCAGGGATTCCGGTAGTGCGTTGTCCTTGTCCGAAACATCTGCTGCCAGCAAGGTCCATAATTTGTTATTTTCATGTAGCGCGGTGGCGAGGGCCGGAAAATTGCCGCTCTGGCTGGCGGACTTCAGGCGATGCGTGATTTGGGCAAAGGCATCATACTCGGTGCTGCGGGGGGTGCGTATAGGGGTTGAAGAATTGGAGTAGGCCGTTTTGGCCATATTAAAGGCGTTCATGTCATTACCTTTCAATGACAGGGGGCATCGGAACGCGGGTTTCACCGCGAGGAAAGGGGCGCCCATCTGGCGCCCCGATCAATACCACTTACCGGAAAAGCGAAAGAACCGATTGCGGTGCCTGATTCGCAATCGACAGCGCCTGAACACCCAATTGCTGCTGAACCTGCAAGGCTTGCAGGCGAGCTGAAGCCGCTTCCATATCCGCGTCCACCATCGAACCGATACCGGATTTCAGCGAATCCGTCAGCTTGCTGATAAAACTGTTCTGGGTTTGAATTCGCCCCTGAACAGAACCGAAAGAAGCCGAAGCATCGATCGAGGTGTTAATCAGGTTTTCGATAGATCCCAGTGCCGCTGTTGCGCCAGCCCCAGTGGAGACATCAATTGCCGCCAGGCCGGACAAGCCACCAGACCCGCGCGAAGATGAAAAGCTGAAGGCCACATCAGCGTTGGTGTTGTTGGTGATCTTCAACTCACCGGCAACCGTATCGATATCCATTGTGAAATCGGTCGCGCTGATACCCGAGGCTTGCAGCGAAGACTTCATACCAGCCACAATCGCTTCGGCGGTATCGCCGGCACGAACGGTATATTGTGCTTCGGTCGAGCCGACCTGAAGGGTCATTAAATCACCTTCCATCAAGCCAGTCGCAACGGTGTTATTCAACCCGGCTGTTCCGCGGGCAAGAGCCGCAGTACCTGTGGCAGCACCTGCATTATCAAGGAAAGCAAAGGTATCCAGTTTGATCGAATCGTTGGTGCCGCCGTCATTTTTGTCGATTACGCCAACAGTGCCCGCATCTGTTCCCACGTTGGCTGCTGCCGTTGTAAGGGTTGTGCCTGCCGTCAGTGACAGGTTCTTTGTTTCAACCCCAATCGAGCTTGAAGTGACAGAACCATCAGAGGCCCGATCCAGAGAAGACAGGATATCTATGCCGGTATTACCGTCTGTATTGGTTGTCGTAACCTTGCCATTCACCAGGTTCAGGCCGTTGAACTGCGCGGCATTGACAACAGAAGTTACCTGTTTTGTCAGGGCCGCAATGTCGGTCTGGATTTTTGCACGGTCAACATTGTCTTCCTGCGAGGCAACGACTTTGCCTTTGATCTGGGTCAGAAGATCGGTAACGGTTTCAGAAGCCTGACGTGCCACGGCAACGGTGGATTCACCCAGCGAAAGGCTGTCGGAAATAGCATTAAAACCGTTTACATCTGATTCCATAACCTTGGAAATGGCCCAGATGGCCGAATTGTCTTTGGCAGAGGCAATGGATTTACCGGTCGAGATTTCGTTTTGTACATTGCCCAGGTTCGAGTTGATCGAGTTCAGGGTTTGCAGCGCAACCATGGCGCCGGTGTTTGTCAGAATACTGGTCATCGTGTTTTCCTAATTCATACGGCGCTTTTGCACCGTGTTACACAAGCAACCATTGCAATGATTGCGTTAGGCGTCTTTCTGACGAATACGGTTTATATATTAAAATAACCGTGCCACCCCATTACGAGATGCAAAACCTACCCTGATGCCCAATCACTAACAGGTTCCTAATTGCTTTTGCCAAGATACATAGCATTTGAAACAAACCGGTTATGCGCGCCTATGCAGGTTCTTTCCCCGGGCACCCAATATTTTGCGATGGCCGGATTTATCATAAGTATTCAGATCGCCGGGCCCGTTACGCAGGGTTTCCAACCGGTCTGAAACCGTGCGCACAGCCCGAATTGCCGCGGCCAGAAGATATTGATTATGTTCTGCTTTGTGATGAATCCGGTCCAGAGATTTGCGATCGGGGGCATGAATTTCCGCATGGTTCAGCAGCATCTCTTTTTCTTTTGCAATCCGCCCCATATCCTTGAGAGAACCATTCAGAATTGCTTGCCGTTCTTTATTAAGGAACTCCTCTAACGCATCGAAAGTTGCTGTCTTGTTACTGTGCATCTGCCCTCTCCTTTAATGCCTCATACAGGCTTTCGGCCAATCCAATTCCGCCCTTTTTTACCATGTCTTTAGCCTGCTCTTGCCGTAGAAATGATCCGAACTGATCTTCACCAATACCACCGCCATTTGCCTTGCGGGGTTTCCCGAAACCTGCCGATTTCAGCATTTCGGCCAGAAACGAGGCCTCAAGATCCTTGGCGGCCTGAAATAACGCCTTGTCGCGTTTTTCTGGTTGAAGCGGGTTGGCGGGGGATGAAACCGGTGCGATGGGGGTCATGTAATTCATTTCCAATTAGAGATATTTCCTGGGCAGTTTGCATGGATTGGGTAAAGAACTGGTAACCAATCCCCGTCATATCTGACGTAACCGAGGAAGAATTTCCGGAAATGACATGATCAATTTACCGATTGCCGAAATAACAACACCAACAGGCAAGGCCGCGATGGCAGTAGAGCCTTGGGTGCAAACCGATACTCCGGCCAGCGGAGAGTTTCAGGCGGTGATGGCCGAAATTCCAGTGCCGATGTTGGGGCAACAACCAGATGTCGACGTGGCCGATACGGATTCGGGGGTAATGGCTGTTTTTGCGGCGCAGGTGTTAAATTGGCAAATCGAAATGCCCAAACCGCAAGCGCCGTCATCAATATTGGTAAATCCCAAGCTGGATACTGCAGGTGAATTATTGGAAAGCAACTCCCGTTCAGCACAGGATTCCGAAGCTGAAACAAAAGGTCTGTCTTCTGTGGTTGTTGCTGAGGGTGACAGATCTGATCAAACGGGGCCAGTACCGGAAAAACAGGTAAAATCGCCGATCTATTCACCCAAGCTGACCGAGATTGAGCCATTGAAGAAAAGTGGGAAAAGAACAATTTCCCGGACAATATCTGCAGATATAATTCCAGCGCAAGATTTTGCTACAGAGAACAGTGAAATACTCTCGGTTAAAACCGGGGAAACTGTGCAAAAGTCAGCGCAAGAAATTACAGATCAAAAGACCCAAGCCCCAAAATCTGATGTGTCTGCCCTAACAAGGGATTTCATAATGCCTCTGCCCTTGAAAAAGTCAGATACTGATGCATTGCCAGCGATAATAAAACAGACACTTGGCAAAGGTGAAACCGATGTCCCCGACCTTCGGGTTTCCCGGGAAAAACAATCGGCTTTTGACAGGACCAGAGCTTATCAACCGCCAGCCAAAGGCCTGAATGGTAGCTCTGGACAGGCTCAACCCAAAATAATTTCCGATCCGTCCGCAATGCCGAAAATGGAAATACCGCTGTTACAAGATAATCAGAGAGATGCCACAACGCCAAATCAGCCCGAAAAGCTTCTGCAAGACATTGGAACGTCCCCAGAGGTGCCAAAGCCACTGCCCAAACGCGAGTTGCCCGACCACCCCGACCTGACCGCAAACCCTGCTAAAACCCGTCCAGTAGCTACTGTTGCGCCTACTCGGAAATTAACAAAGACAACGACAAGGCCGGTTTTATCGCCAGATACTGAAATATCCGCCACTAAAAGGATTGAAAAACCACAGCTGGAACCAATGTCGGCAGGAATGTTACGGGAAGCACCGGCAGCTAAAACGGAACCAGCTCCACAGCCGGCAAAGGTCATTCCTCTTGATATAATGGCCACCAGAACAAGTACTAAGGAT
>WFNH01000103.1 GCA_015488685.1 Marinosulfonomonas sp. | reverse complement strand
GAGACCCCCAAAGGACAAGGCCTTGGCGCTGCCACCATGCCCGAAACCCGCCGCTATTCGGTGGTGGCCGCGATCACCCAGTTCTGGCTGGCGGCGCGGGCCGAAGGGCTGGGCGTTGGCTGGGTTTCTATCCTTGACCCCGCCCGCCTGACCCGTGATCTGGACGTGCCTGCGGGCTGGTCGCTGATTGCCTATCTATGCGTTGGCTGGCCCGAGGAAAACAAAACCACCCCCACCTTGCAACAAGTCGGCTGGGAAACCCGCAGCACGACGTTGAACATATTGGAGCGATAAATGGGCAATCCGGACCAGATCTGTGTCGGGGCTTTTTCCGGCTCTTACGGCGTCAACGGCGAGGTGCGTTTGAAAAGCTTCTGCGCCGATCCCGAAGCGATAGCAGACTATAGCCCCCTGACCACCGAGGACGGCAAACTCAGCTATGCCATCACCATCACCCGCAGCATCAAGGGCGCGCTGGTAGCCAAGGTCGAGGGGATCACCAACAAAGAGATGGCCGATGACCTAAAGGGCCTCCGCCTGTTTGCGCGGCGCGATCAACTGCCCGCGCTGCCGGATGACGAATTCTACCACGCCGACCTGATCGGCCTGACCGTTCTGGACACCGGCGGCACGGTTCTGGGCAAAGTCCACGCGGTGCAAAACCACGGCGCCAGCGATCTGCTGGAAATTATGCCGGACGCGGACGGTAACACTATCCTGCTGCCCTTTACCCGTGACGTGGTGCCAACCGTGGACCTGACGGCAGGGCGCATTATCGCCGATCCGCCCGAGGGAGCGATTTAAGTGACCCGCGTCATTGTCCATGCCGGGTTTCACAAAACCGGCACGACGACGGCGCAACGGTTTTTGATGCACAATGGCAAACAGATATGGCCGCACCACGCCATTGCCATCCAGCATCGCATCCGCCACCCTTTGAAAATGGCGCTGGCCTATTCCACAGGTGCCGGTGATCTGGCGCTGGATGAATTCCGGTTCCGCCTGACAACGTTCCTGAAAACGCTGGATATGGGCAATCGCGGATTGATCATCAGCGCGGAAAACCTGTCAGGCATGATGCCCGGCAAGAATGATCTGGTCGATGGGTATTCCGCTTGCCCGACCCTGATGCAGGCCGTGACCGAATGTATCGAAACGGTGATCGACCCGCACCCCGATCTGGCATTCTATTTTTCTACCCGCGAAAAACCCGCTTGGTTGCGTAGCATCTGGTGGCACAATCTGCGCAAAACCCGCCTGACGGATGATTTGGAAACCTTCTCGGCCATCCTTGGCCCGACCTGTGATCTGGACGAAACCGTCAAACAGGTGCGCCGCGCAGTTGGGCCATGTCAGGTGGTCAGCGAACGGTTAGAGCAAACCACAAAGCAACAATTCGGCCCCGCCACCCCGCTGATTGATCTGCTGAATCTGCCCGACCACCGCCGCGCGGCCCTGCAAAATATCCCGCCGGAAAACGTGATGCCTTCGCTTGATCTGGTCCATGAATTTCTGGCCCTGAACCGCTCGACCATGACCAACACCGCGCTTGCCGCCCGCAAACAAGAGCTGCTGGAACAAGCCGCGAAATTGGATTAGGCACGGCGTATGTCTAAAACACCCAAATCCCCGCTGACCAAATCGCACGGTCGTAAAACCATCACCGCCACGCTGCAACCGCGTGACCTGATGGGCGAGGCCCCGCAACTGGCCAACGCCTGGCGGGTCAAGGTGGTCACCCTGTTCCCCGAGGCATTTCCCGGTGTGCTGGGCGCATCGCTGACCGGTAAGGCCCTGCAAGAAGGGCTGTGGCAGCTGGAAACCGTTGACCTGCGGCCCTTTGGCGAGGGCAAGCACAAGAACGTCGATGATACCCCGTCCGGCGGCGGCGCCGGCATGGTGCTACGGGCCGATGTGGTGGGCAAGGCGCTGGAAAAGGCACAACAGGGCACCCCGACCGATCGCACCAAATGGCCGGTGATTTACCTGTCGCCACGGGGCAAACCCCTGACGCAAGCGATGGCACAGCGATTCGCGAAAGCCGACGGAATGACCCTGCTTTGTGGCCGTTTTGAAGGCGTAGACGAGCGCGTGATCGAAGAATTCGCAATAGAAGAGGTTTCTTTGGGCGATTTTGTCCTGACAGGCGGCGAGATTGCTGCACAGGCCTTGATTGATGCCACAGTCCGTCTTATACCGCGCGTCTTGGGGAACCAGGCATCCACCGAAGAGGAATCATTCTCGGACGGGTTGCTGGAACACCCGCAGTATACAAGGCCTGCCGTCTGGAAGGGTCGCGAGATACCGGAAATTCTTCTGTCCGGCCATCATGCGAAAATATCCGACTGGCGACAGGAGATGGCCGAAAGGCTGACAAAGAAACGTCGACCTGATCTCTGGCGGGCTTATTGTGAAGAACACAATAGGGACCCGGAAGAAGACCAAGAGCTATAGGGACGCGCCAACACTTCGCGGGCAAACCGTGAGCATTTATGAAGGAGCGTTTCAGATGAACCTGATCGCAGAACTGGAAGCCGAGCAAATCGCTGCGCTTGGCAAAGACATTCCCGATTTCAAGGCGGGTGACACCATCCGCGTTGGTTACAAAGTGACCGAGGGCACCCGCACCCGTGTGCAAAACTACGAAGGTGTCTGTATTGCCCGCAAAGGTGGCTCTGGCATCGCCGCAGCATTCACCGTGCGCAAGATTTCGTTTGGCGAAGGCGTAGAACGTGTGTTCCCGCTGCATTCGACCAACATCGACAGCATCACAGTTGTGCGTCGTGGCCGTGTGCGCCGCGCCAAACTGTACTATCTGCGCAGCCGTCGCGGTAAATCGGCACGTATCGCCGAAGACACAAATTACAAGCCCAAAAGCAAATAAAACCTTATAATTCTGCGGAAACGCAGCACCCAAAAAACTATAAAAACCAGATTTCGCTTTGCGGTTTCTGGTTTTTATGATTCAAATCCTTATTACTTCGTTTTTTTGAGGATCCCGATGCTCACATTTTTCCCCCGAACCATCTTACTTTCCCTGTCTGTTTTCTGGCGAATGCTGATTATTATGCCGCTGTTTTTCTTGATTGTCGGGGCTCTGTCCTTTGCCATCGCTATGTATGTACCAATCATTGGCCTGTTTATTGTCAGTATCATGGTGGCGATATCAGTCATGTTCCTAAGTTTCCTGTGCCTGCGGGCAGGCTTGGCCGCAACGGCTGGGGTGGGGCCAATGGATTTTGGCAGACTTGTAGCCGCCAGCATAAAATACGGCCTATTCCTCACGATTATTTCGGGTGTTGCCGGGCTAATGGCGTCTGGAATCATCGCAGTTCTATATAAAAACGGCTTTCGAGATGCCGCCGCAGGGCTGGGGCAGTATTATACAACGGGGCCTTCAGACCTTCTTTCCCTTAATCCGGCCTTTTTAATAGGGCTGGGATTTTACATCATTGCCACATCGGCATTATACGCGGCCATGGTGATACCAATGACGGCAACTGCCGCAGCCAAACCCGGCGATGCAAAGCCGGATTTTTTCGAGGGCGCAGGGGTGAATTTCATATCGCTTGTTATCCTGTTTCTGATTGCGAGTATTCTTACAACCCAGCTTGGGGCAATCGGAAAAGGCGTCGTGTTCCTTTTTTCCATGACTGAATTCGTTATGACCGGCGGTCTTGTCGAATGGGCGGACGCAGCATCCTCGGAAGGTCTTGAACTTGCAGGCACCATTTCCGAGTTGTTGGTTTCTTTCGGGTTTCTGATGTTGGCGATATGGCTTTACTGTCTCCAGTATTCCGGCGGGGTCATTGCGTATCTGAATTTTCGCGACCGTGTGGAGAACACTCGGCAGGAAAGGGTGCGCGCGACACAATCCGATCCCGAAGCTGCTAGAAGTCTACGCAAAAATCGCGGCCTATAGAAAAGAGGGTTGCGGCAAATTTATATATGCATTATGGCTCAGCCTTCAGATTCTACGGGGTGCTTTGCCTTGCTTGATTGGCAGCCCTATGACTTACGGAGCATTGGAATGAAAAAAGATATTCACCCCGACTACCACACAATCAACGTCAAAATGACTGATGGTACTGTGGTTGAAATGAAATCGACCTATGGCGCCGAAGGCGAAACACTGTCGCTGGAAATCGACCCGTCGGTTCACCCCGCCTGGACCGGTGGCGGCACCCGTTTGATGGATGCCGGTGGCCGTGTGTCCAAATTCAAAAAGAAATACGAAGGGCTTGGCTTCTAGGCCATTTCCCCCTTTCGAAATTGAAAACGCCGCGCTGGAAATCAGGGCGGCGTTTTTCGTTTCCCCTGTGCTATCTTATGATGTGGCAGGTTCGCAGATCACCTCGTTCGGGCCTTGTGTAACTGTCCAGCCCCCTGGACCGCAGGGGCCATCGGTTGGCTCTACCGGTGGTTCTTGTGTGCATGCGGCAAGCGCAAGTGTGACGGAAAACAAACAAAGAAATCTCATGGATTACCCCCTGTAATAGACAATGCTGACAATTCCGTCTCTATAGCACAATATTCCTGATCCGCCTATTTCGCCGCAATAGAGCCTGATTGGATACCTTTCACGGCTTCCCATAAGCCATGCCACTGCATATAGTGCCCATAGCGCACTGGGGCGCAGTATTAGCGAATGAACGGGGTGTATTGTTTTGGCGCATATTATTGTTGTGGGGAACGAAAAGGGTGGCTCGGGCAAATCGACCACTTCGATGCATGTGGCAACAGCGTTGGTCCGGATGGGTCATAGTGTTGGCGCGCTGGATCTGGATTTGCGGCAACGCACCTTTGGCCGTTATGTTGAAAACCGCCGCACCTATTGCGAAACCCATGATATCAAACTGCCAATGCCCGATTACCACGATCTGCCGGATGTGGACCGTGCCAAACTGAAACCGGGCGAAAATGTTTACGACCATCGTCTGTCCGCTGCCGTTGCCACGCTGGAGCCGGATAATGATTTCATCCTGATCGACTGTCCCGGGTCACACACCCGATTGTCTCAGGTGGCCCATTCGCTGGCCGACACTTTGATCACCCCGCTGAATGACAGCTTTGTCGATTTCGACCTGCTGGCGCATATGGATCCGGACAGCGGCAAAATTCTCGGCCCTTCCGTCTATTCCGAGATGGTCTGGAACGCGCGTCAGTTGCGGGCACAGGCGGGATTGCCATCTATTGACTGGGTGGTGGTGCGCAATCGGCTGGCCGCACAGCGGATGCACAATAAGGAAAAGATGGAGCAGGCCCTGAAGGCCCTGTCAAAACGCATCGGATTCCGCATCGCACCGGGGTTTGGCGAGCGGGTCATTTTCCGCGAACTGTTCCCGCGCGGCCTGACCCTGCTGGATTTGCGCGATGTCGGCGTCAAAGGGCAGATGAATATTTCCAATGTCGCCGCCCGTCAGGAGCTGCGCGAGTTGATGAAGGCGCTGAATTTGCCGGGGGTTTCGGTGAACTTCTAGAGCCGGAACCAACCCGTAAAACAAAAAAAGGCAGGGAAATGAGCAAAAAATCCATTCTGATCACCGGTTGTTCTTCGGGCATCGGCTATGACGCGGCGCACACGTTGCATAAACGCGGATGGCGGGTGTTTGCCACTTGTCGGCAAGAGGCCGATTGTGAACGCCTGCGCGATGAAGGGCTGGAAAGCTTTGTGCTGGATTATGCCGATGAGACGTCAATCAAAGCCGCCGTTACCGAAACCCTGTCGCGCACCGGCGGCACGCTGGATGCGCTGTATAACAATGGTGCCTATGCCATTCCCGGCGCGGTCGAGGATTTGCCCCGCGACGCCCTGCGCGCGATTTTCGAGGTCAATTTGTTCGGCTATCACGACCTGACCAATCAGGTGATTCCGGTGATGCGGGCGCAGGGGCACGGGCGGATTATCAATTGTTCCTCGGTTCTGGGGCTGGCCGCTTTGCGGTTTCGCGGGGCTTATGTCTCGACCAAGTTCGCGCTGGAGGGGCTGACCGATGTGCTGCGCCTTGAAATGCACAGCCAGCCGATTGACGTGATCCTGATCGAACCCGGCCCGATCACCACAAAAATCCGCGTCAACGCCCAGCCACATTTTGAAAAATGGATCGACTGGGAAAATTCGGCCCTGCGCAAACTGTACGAATTCGGCCTGCGCCCGCGCCTTTATGACACCAGCGGCGAGCCTGACAAATTCGAACTGCCCCCATCGGCAGTAACGAAGAAACTGATCCACGCACTGGAATCCAGACGCCCGAAACCGCGTTACTATGTTACCGTGCCCACCTATCTATCGGGTTTCTTTCGCCGCATCCTGTCGACCCGCGCCTTTGACTGGATCCTGCTAAAGGGCTAAACCGGCAGCATAAGGAAACGCAACATGCTTCAAGACCCCCTATTTCTGACCCTTGCTGCGGCCTGTCTGGTGGTGGTGATCATCCTGGCGCTGGGCATCGGCGGCTTTGCCAAGGGCGGTGAATTCAACCGCAAACACGCCAACCGGCTGATGCGGTATCGCATCTATGCGCAGGCCATTGCCGTGGTGCTGTTACTGCTGTTTCTCTATATCCGTAGCAAAGGCTAGGCGATGGTCGTTCTGAACAAGATTTACACCAAAACCGGTGATGGCGGCGAAACCGCGCTGGGCGATGGCACCCGTGTTCCCAAAACCTCGCCCCGCGTTGCGGCTTATGGCACTGTGGACGAGGTGAACGCCACCGTTGGCCTTGCCCGCCTGCATGCCAATGGCGACATGGACGATATGCTGGCCCTGATCCAGAATGATTTGTTCGATCTGGGGGCCGACCTGTGCCGCCCCGAAATGGACAAGGACAAAGATGCCGAATACCCACCCCTGCGACTGGCGGTTTCACAGGTCGAGCGGTTGGAAGGCGAGATCGACGCGATGAACGCCAACCTTGCCACGCTGCGCTCCTTCATCCTGCCCGGCGGCAGCCCGCTGGCCGCGCACTTGCATCTGTGCCGCACCGTTTCGCGCCGTGCCGAACGGATGGCGGTGGAACTGGCCACCCGCGAATCTGTCAATCCGGCAGCGGTGAAATACCTGAACCGTTTGTCCGACTGGTTCTTTGTGGCCAGCCGTGTTGCCAATGAAAATGGCGCAAAAGATGTGCTTTGGGTGCCCGGCGCCAACCGTTAACGCCCCGAAAAACACAAAACGCGGCGTCGCCATGACCGTTCATGTCGATTTTGCTCTGTTTTTCGCCGCAACACTCGGCTAACAAACTTCCGAGAGCTTGGACAACTCCGCCCTTTGTGGGGGAATTAATAGGAGAGATACGCTGATGAAGGTGCTAGTGCCAGTCAAGCGCGTGATCGACTACAACGTGAAGGTTCGCGTCAAAGCGGACGGATCGGGTGTTGATCTCGCCAATGTCAAAATGTCGATGAACCCTTTTGACGAAATCGCGGTAGAAGAAGCGATCCGCCTGCGCGAAGCAGGCAAGGTCGAAGAAGTGGTGGCCGTTTCCATCGGTGTCAAACAGGCACAGGAAACCCTGCGCACCGCTTTGGCGATGGGTGCTGACCGCGCCATTCTGGTGGTTGCCGCCGATGATGTGCATCAGGACATCGAGCCGCTGGCCGTTGCCAAAATCCTGAAGGCCATCGTGGACGAGGAAAAGCCCGATCTGGTTCTGGCAGGCAAACAGGCGATCGACAACGATATGAACGCCACCGGCCAGATGCTGTCGGCATTGCTGGGCTGGTCGCAGGCCACCTTTGCATCCGAGATAGACATCGACGGCGATCACGCCACCGTCACCCGCGAGGTGGACGGCGGTTTGCAGACGATCAAGGTCAAGATGCCAACCATCATCACCGTTGACCTGCGCCTGAACGAGCCACGCTATGCGTCGCTTCCCAACATCATGAAGGCCAAGAAAAAGCCGCTGGAGGAAAAAACTGCCGCCGATTACGGCGTCGATGTCACCCCGCGTCTGACCGTTGTGAAAACCGGTGAACCCGAAGCCCGCGCTGCTGGCGTGAAAGTGGCGGATGTAGCCGAACTTGTTGCGAAACTTAAAGAAGCGGGGGTTGTCTGATGGCTGTATTACTGTTGGCAGAAGTGAACGGCGGTGAATTGGCCGTTGATGCAACTGCGAAAACCCTGACCGCCGCGAAAATGCTGGGTGATGTGACCATCCTGTGCGCCGGTGCCGGATGTTCCGGCGCGGCCGAGGCGGCGGCGAAACTGGACGGTGTGTCCAAGGTACTGTGCGCCGATGATGCCGCCTATGGTCACGATCTGGCCGAACCGGTTGCCGATCTGATCGTGGCGCTGGCTGGCGATTACGACCATATTGTTGCCCCTGCCACCGCAAGCGCGAAAAACGTGATGCCACGGGTTGCCGCATTGCTGGATGTGATGGTGATCACCGATATTTCCGGCGTGGTGGATGGCGATACGTTTGAGCGTCCAATCTATGCGGGCAACGCGATCCAGACGGTGAAATCCACCGATGGCAAAAAGGTTCTGACCGTTCGCACCACAGCCTTTGACGTTACGGGCGAAGGTGGCTCTGCCGCTATCGAAGCGGCACCTGCTGTTGCCAACCCCGGCCTGTCCGAATGGGTTGAAGACAAGGTTGCCGAAAGCGACCGCCCCGAGCTGACCTCGGCCGGTATCGTGGTTTCCGGTGGTCGCGGTGTCGGGTCGGAAGATGACTTTGCGCTGATCGAAAAGCTGGCCGACAAACTGGGCGCTGCCGTTGGCGCGTCCCGTGCGGCGGTTGATTCCGGCTATGCCCCGAACGACTGGCAGGTTGGCCAGACTGGTAAGGTGGTTGCGCCTGAACTGTATATCGCAGTTGGCATTTCCGGTGCGATCCAGCATCTGGCCGGTATGAAAGACAGCAAGATTATCGTCGCCATCAACAAGGACGAAGAGGCGCCGATTTTCCAGGTTGCCGATTACGGGTTGGTTGCCGATCTGTTCGAAGCCGTTCCTGCGCTGATTGACGCGCTGTAAATCAGAATAAAATCATCAAAAGGCCCGCCAAATCCGGCGGGCCTTTTTGTTTACAGCAAGTGTTTCAACGGTTCGACCAATGCGGCGGCCACTTGTTCATGGGCGCCGACCCCCATCAACTCGCGGGCGGCCAATTCGTCCAGTGGGGAATAGACCATCCCCTCGGTCCCTTTGGCCAGTGTCAGCGCGTCTGGCACAACCTCGACCACTTCGGATACATGCGGGCGGATTTCCTCGACCATGCCGCGATCCACGAACAGCGGGTCACGCCCCAACCCGTTTGGCAGCGGCGGACTATCCGGCGAACGGTCGGAGAACCACAGCAGGATTGTCTTGCCCTCGATCTTGTTGATCAACAGCTTTGTGCGCGCCACCCATGCTGCCCGCAATTCTTCCTGCACCACCGAAAACCGTTCCGGCGATATGGCCTGCAGCGCATTCATCAAATGTTTGGTAAAGCTGAACTCGGCAAAATCCACCTCGCTGTAGATGGTTTTCAGCAGGGCCGAGGCGCGCAGAAACCTGTCGTTGCGCCGTGGATGCACCGCGTAAAACCGGTTGGTCATATTCTGCGCACCCAGCGCCTGAATAACCGTCACCCGTGCGTTGCCACAAGCGTCAAGCACGGAAGGTTCGTTGATAAACACATCCACCCCCGCGTTTACACAGCCAAAGTTTACGGTTTCCACGCCAATCGCGTGTTCAACCAGTGCAGAAAACGGTTTTTCAATGAATTTGCCGTAAGTTTCCGTGCTGCCGATCATCGCGACAAAATCTCCCGTCATTTCCCGACGCGGCCCGCGAAACAGCAATTTCGATTTGCCGTATCTGCATGGATAATAGTCAAGGGCACATTCGCCCAGATTCAAATAGGTCATTCCACCCACCCCTTGTTTCGATTCACCCAAAGACAGATTCGCGCAAAGGGGTTTCCAAATAGCTAAACCAACAATTTGCCGTAATTTTTAGCGCCTTGCCCCCTATCCATGCAGGCCGTAAAGTCGCCCCAACAAGTCACGAGGTGTGCTATGGAAGTCAAAAAAATCGGTATTGTTGGCGCAGGTCAGATGGGCAACGGGATTGCCCATGTTTGCGCCTTGGCGGGCTATGATATTATCATGGCCGACATGTCGAGCGAGGCGCTGGACAAAGCGCGCGCACTGATTGATCGCAATATGGAGCGTCAGGTCAGCCGCGAGAAAATCACGGCCGAAGACAAAGCCACAGCCCTTGGCCGCATCAAATCCACGCTAAAGCTGCCCGACCTTGGCCAGACCGATCTGGTAATCGAAGCCGCAACCGAACGCGAATCGATCAAAACCGCGATTTTCGAGGATCTGATCCCGCATCTTCAGCCGCATACCTTGCTGACCTCGAACACATCGTCGATTTCGATTACGCGCCTTGCATCCCGCACCGATCGGCCGGAAAAATTCATGGGGTTCCATTTCATGAACCCAGTGCCGGTGATGCAACTGGTCGAACTGATCCGCGGCATAGCAACGGACGAGGAAACCTTTCAGGCCTGCGAAACCGTGGTAGAGCGTTTGGGGAAAACCTCTACCGCCGCCGAGGATTTCCCGGGTTTCATCGTCAACCGCATCCTGATGCCGATGATCAACGAGGCGGTTTATACCCTGTATGAAGGTGTGGGATCGGTGAAATCCATCGACACATCCATGCGCCTTGGGGCCAATCATCCGATGGGGCCGCTGGAACTGGCCGATTTCATCGGGCTGGATACTTGCCTTGCGATTATGAACGTGCTGCACGACGGGCTGGCCGATACCAAATATCGCCCTTGTCCACTGTTGACCAAATACGTCGAGGCCGGTTGGCTGGGCCGCAAGTCGGCCCGTGGATTTTACGATTATCGCGGTGAAACGCCGGTGCCGACGCGCTAGAATTTCGGCTTTAACGCCAACGTCTTTTCCCGCAGCCACGCCATAAATCCGCGCGGGTCTTTGGACCATTCCACCACTTCTTCTGGCGGGATCGGGTCGCCGATGATCGGCGCTTGCGGTTTCTTCAGTGATTTCACCACCTCGTGCAGCAATAGCCCCTGACGAAGGGTTGCCGAAATCAGGTTGGCAATCAGATAGGTGCGCGTATTGCGGCCGGGGAAAAAGATCGGCACCACGGTGGCACCGGATCGCAAGATCATTTTGGCGGTAAAGGGGTTCCACTCCGCCTCGATCGCAGGGCCAAACAGGGTTTTGCTGGACGCCACCACGCCCGCCGGAAACAGCACGATCACGCCGCCATCCTTTAGGTGGGCCATCGCCTCTTTGCGCATGTTGATGTTCAGGCGTTGTGAATTTTCTTCGTGCGGGAAGGCCACTGGCAGCATGAACTTTTCGATCTCGGGGATGCCGGTCAACAGGCTGCGGGTCAGGATTTTGTAATCCGTGCGCACCTTGCCGATCAGCTCGGCCAGAACCAGACCATCCACCAGGCCGTGCGGGTGGTTTGCCACCACGATCATCGGACCGGTTGGAGGGATTTTGGCAATTTGTTCTTCGGGTGTCACCACGTCGATTTGCATCAACTGAAGGGCACGGGTGAAAAACGGCTGACCGCTGACCACGCCTTCTTTTTCAAAATTACGTATCAGGCGCAGTAGGGGGACCTTACCGGTGCCCCATTCCATCGCCCGGATAACCAGCACCTTGAACGGGTTCTTGAACGTATTGGCGTAAGACAGTTTCTGCCGCTTATAGGGCACATAGTCGGAATCCTGTTCCGTCGGTTTATCTTGCGCACTATCCACCAAGAGTTTTCCAGTCACCTTACATATCTTCGCCGAAACGGTCGGCCACAAGCACCTTTAGTGCATCCATCAACTTGTCGGCTTCGGGGCCTGTCGTCTCAACCTCAATAGAGGTTCCAACCGAGGCTGCCAACATCAAAAGCCCCATGATCGAGTCCCCCGACGCGCTAATCCCGTCCTTGAACACCTCGGCGCTGGCATCGTGTTCCTCGACCGTTTCGACAAATTTAGCCGAGGCGCGTGCATGCAGGCCTTTTTCGTTGGTGATTTTCATTGTCTGGCGGTTGCTCATAAGGGGCTATCCATTTGTTCCGTCTATACAATCAATATATTTACGACCCGCGATAAGGGCAGCCGACACGGCTTCGTCAATCGGTTTGTTGCGTGATTTGACCAGTTTAACCAACATCGGCAAATTTGCGCCAAACAGAATCTTGCGGCCCTTTTTATTGCAGGCCCCAAGCGACAGATTGGAAGGGGAACCACCAAACATATCTGTTACCACTACAACTCCGTCGCCAGCATCAACATCGTCAACCGCAATGCGAATATCATTCCTTTTGCTTTCACGATCCGAGTCGTTGTCAATTGCAATGGTCCGCACACCCGACTGCTTGCCGACAACATGTTCGACAGCGGACAGATATTCTCTGGCCAATCCCCCGTGCGCGACAATGACAATGCCGATCACGTTTTGTCACCCCGACTGCTTGCAGACCCGTTCTGGGCCTTTCGTTCCATTTCCCTGTGACGAATAGACACCTGCCACCCATCCTGTGCAAGGGCATTCACCAGCTTTTCCGCCACGGCAACTGATCTGTGCTGACCACCCGTGCAGCCAAAGCCGATTGACAGATGTGCTTTGCCCTCTTCGATATAGGCGGGCAAAAGCATGTTAATCAGATCCTGCACCTTGCCAAAGAACGCATCATACCGCGGATCGGTGGCGATATAGTCGGCCACCTCTTTGTTGCGCCCGTCAAAACTGCGCAGGCTTTCCTCCCAATGGGGGTTTTTCAAAAAGCGGCAGTCAAAAATCATATCCACCCCGCGTGGCACCCCGCGCTTGTAGGAAAAGGAATGAACAGACACCGCCAGCCGTTGCCCGGTTTCAGGGGCAAACCAGCGTTCGACTTCGGCCCTCAGCTCATGTGGTGACATGGTGGATGTATCCAGCAACACATCGGCCCGCGCGCGGATCGGCACCAGTAAATCTATTTCTTTCTCGATCCCCTGAATCGGAGATTTGGCTGGGGCCAGCGGATGCCGGCGGCGCGTTTCTGAATAGCGGCGCACCAGAACATCGGTGCTGCAATCCAGATACAACAAGTCAACTTTCAGCCCCTCTGTGCGGGAAAGGGTCTCGATCATCTCGATCAGGGCGGCGGTGCTGAAATCGCGGTTGCGCACATCAATGCCCAGTGCCAGCGGGTGGCCGATTGGCGGTCCATCCAGCAGACGCGGTAACAAGGACAGGGGCAGGTTGTCGATGGCCTCGTAGCCCAAATCCTCTAGCACCTTGATGGCGGTCGAGCGGCCCGCACCCGAGGGACCGGTCACCAGTACGACACGCTGGTCGTTTGATTGGGATGTCATTCGTGTGCCGGCCGTCATATCACGCGCTTCGCCCGCCTTTCAGATATTGTAGAATCGCTGCCGGAAAATGCGCAGCTTCTACTTTGTGCAGCAAGGGGGCTTTTTGGCCAAGTAAATTGTAGGTGCGATATGGCGGCAGACGATCGGTTTCCACCTGCTCCAGATCGACCACCAAAGTAACGCGAGCCACACAACTGTCAGCGGCCAGAAGGCCAACACCGCGGGCTTCTATCAGACCGTCAATTGTTTCGGGAGCGCGGGCGATTATACCGCTTTCGCTGGAAAACAATTCGGTGCGATCATCTGCAACCAACGTTGCACCCAAGGCCATCAACTGCAAGCAAAGCGCGGATTTACCCGATCCGGACGGGCCAATGACCAACACAGCCTTGCCATCAACAGCAACAGACGAGGCATGAACAACAAGCGGGCCATTCACGCGGGTTTCCATCCCTACAGGGGCAGGCCCACGACAAACCGCGCGCCCAGCGGTTCTGACGTGATGTCGGCCTCGGTCGGGCGGATGTTTTCAGCCCAGATTACACCGCCGTGGGCTTCGATAATTTGCTTGGAAATCGACAGGCCAAGGCCCGAATTATTGCCATAGTGTTCCGCAGGGCGTTCGGAATAGAACCGGTTGAACACCTTGTGCAGCGCCTGATCCGGAATGCCGGGGCCAGTGTCTTCGACCACCACCAGAATCCGGTTTTCCCGCCGCCGCGCCCAAACGCGGATGGCATCACCTTCCTCGCAAAAGGAAATCGCATTGGTGATCAGGTTCACAAACACCTGCGCCAGTCGCGCCTCAAGGCCGTAAATTACGATTGGTTCAGGTGGTAGATCAGTGATCAGTTCCACCCCTTTTTTCGATGCTTCCTGACCCAGATACTCGCCAATATTCGAGACGGTTTTCAGCAGGTCAAAGCTCTCTTCTTCTTCCTTGACCAATTCGCTGTCCAACCGTGAGGCATTGGAAATGTCACTGACCAGACGATCCAGCCGGCGCACGTCATGTTCCACAACGTCCAACAGCTTGCCGCGCTGTTCATCCTTTTTGATAATCCGCAATGATCCGACAGCCGACCGCAAAGATGCCAGCGGGTTCTTGATTTCATGCGCTACATCGGCAGCAAACTGTTCATTGGCATCGATTCGGTCATAAAGGGCAGCAACCATCCCGCGCAACGCGACAGACAGGCGGCCGATTTCATCCGGGCGGGCTGTCATGTCGGGAATACGGATACGACCGGGATTCAGTTTGCGGGCATCCCTGTCACGGCCCAGTTCAGCGGCAGCAGCCAGATCGGATAACGGATTGGCAATCGTCGATGCCAATACAAGGCTTAGCCCGATGGATACCAGAACGGCAATCACAAACATCTGCAAAATCTGTTCGCGTTCGGCGCGCACCAGATAGTCGATTTCACCGGCAGCCGTCGTGACAGCAATTGCACCTACTGGTGCACCATTCTGGATAATCGGTTTGGCCACCGAAAAAATGATTTCGCCGGTATCATCGTAACCAGATTTCACCCTGGTTTCCCCCGCAAGTGCCGGCGCCACCAGTTTTTCTGCCATGCTTCTGGCTATTGCATCTGAATCCAGGGCGGATTTTGGCGCCAACAAGCCCGAAATGCTTTCCCAGACCGCATTCAGAAAATCTGTAATCAGGGTGCTACGCGTGTCTTTCTGTAAACTGGAAACCGTTGCGCTATCAGGGTCAGCCTGACTACGGGTCATACCGACAAGCTTTTGATCCGGGTCAAAAACGAACACCTCAATACCAACTGGCAGATCAAGGTTTTCCAACGTGGTAGCAACCAGTGTGCTGTTTGAAAAATCTGCGACACCGCCGGCCTGCATTTGCGCTTCGAACACATCGGCAATCAATCCGGCTTCGGTCACGAACCCCTGTTCCCGCTGCAAAACCAGACTATCGCGAAACGGGTTCAGGTACAGCACACCGGCAACAAGAATAATAATCGCAATCAGGTTGAATGTAATGATCTTGCGGGCAAGCGGCGATCGGTTGATCGACACCAGCCCGCGGCGTTTGCGCCGTGAACTTCTGGCTGAATCCTGCGTCTGGTCTGGACCATCCCAGTCCTCGCCCAGCGCGATGTCAGCGTTTTTGGTCGATTTGCCGCGAAACACATCTATCCCCGATACAATGCTCATTCTTCGTTGTATCTGTATCCGATGCCGTAGAGGGTCTCAATCGCCGAGAAATCATCGTCCGCTGTGCGCATTTTCTTGCGCAGACGTTTGATGTGGCTGTCGATTGTGCGGTCATCTACATAGACCTGATCATCATATGCCACGTCCATCAGCTGATCACGGCTTTTGACGAACCCTGGCCGCTGGGCCAGCGCCTGAAGCAACAGGAATTCAGTCACTGTCAGAGAAACCTCGTTTCCTTTCCAACTGACCGAATGGCGCAACGGATCCATCCGCAGATTGCCCCGTTCAATCACCTTGGTTTCTTCGGTATCTCCAACGGTATTGTTGTCAATTGCATCCTGACGGCGCAACAAGGCGCGGATACGTTCCACCAACAAGCGCTGCGAGAACGGCTTTTTGACGTAATCGTCTGCCCCCATGCGCAGGCCCAGAACCTCGTCGATCTCGTCATCTTTGGAGGTCAGAAAAATCACCGGCATCTTGGTTTTCTGGCGCAAGCGTTGCAGCAGGTCCATGCCATCCATGCGCGGCATCTTAATATCCAGAACGGCCAGATCGGGCAGACCGATATTAAAGCCGTCCAGCGCGGCCTGACCATCATTATAGGTTACAACCTCGAAACCTTCCGCTTCGAGAGTCATTGCGACGGACGTCAGAATGTTCCTGTCGTCGTCCACCAATGCGATTTTCGCCATGGGGAATTCCTTATGCTGCCTCGGTTTATTATTTTTTATACTACAATCACGCGTCTTTCTTTTCAATTCAACTGTAAACTGCGAATCGCTGGCCGGTCTGGCCTCTATTCCAGCCAAAAAAGGCCACCAATGGCTAATATGTCTCACATAAGGGGCAAATCTTGTCACATTAAATGCAATTGGTTGCGCTAACTGTGCCAAACCGCCCTGTTTTTTCAACCAGCCCCCATGTTAAGACCTCCATGTCAGCCAAACGCTGACCGGCGCGTTGCTGGCCTTTTCGCGCCGAATTCCACATCGCAATGGCTGCCGACAGGCGGCAACAGGAGCTTGCAAATGATGACTGGACGGGTGAACCCCGCCAAACGACTGGAAGATCAAGGGATCACCGGTCTGGGCAACGTATATTACAACATTCTGGAACCCGACCTGATTGAGCAGGCCGTGTTACGCAAAGAAGGGCACATTGGCAACGGCGGCACCTTTATGGTCAGCACCGGCCAATACACCGGCCGTTCCCCCAACGACAAATTCATCGTCCGCACCCCCTCGGTCGAGGATCACATCTGGTGGGAAAACAACCAACCGATGGAACCGGATGCTTTTGACGTTCTCTATGCCGATATGCTGGAGCACATGAAGGGTGGCGATTATTTCGTGCAGGATTTGTTTGGCGGGGCTGACCCGGAAAACCGGCTGGATGTGCGGGTGATCACCGAACTGGCCTGGCAAAGCCTGTTTTCCCGCACCATGCTGCGCCGTCCGGAGCGCGATGCGCTGGACACATTCGAAGCCGAATTCACCATCATTGCCAGCCCCAGTTTCAAGGCTGATCCCGCCCGCCATGGCTGTCGCACCGAAACGGTGATTGCGCTGAATTTCGACAAGAAGCTGATCCTGATCGGCAACACCGAATATGCCGGTGAGATCAAAAAGGGCGTATTCACCCTGCTGAACTACATCCTGCCCGGAAAAGGCATCATGGCGATGCATTGTTCCGCCAACCACGCCACCGGCAACCCCGATGATGCGGCCGTGTTCTTTGGCCTGTCGGGCACCGGCAAAACCACCCTGTCGGCTGACCCGTCACGCACCCTGATCGGTGATGACGAACATGGCTGGTCCGACAACGGTATCTTCAACTTTGAAGGCGGCTGTTACGCCAAAACCATCAATCTGTCACCCGAAGCCGAACCGGAAATCTACGCCACCACAACCAAATTCGCGACCATCATCGAGAATATGGTTTATGGCGAAGAAACCCGCGTGTTGGATTTCACCGATGACAGCCTGACCGCCAACATGCGGTGCGCCTATCCGCTGCATTATATCTCGAATGCGTCGGAAACCTCGATGGCGGGGCATCCGAAAAACATCATTATGCTGACCTGTGATTCATTCGGTGTGCTGCCTCCGATCGCCCGCATGACACCGGCGCAGGCGATGTATCACTTCCTGTCCGGTTTCACCGCCAAAGTCGCCGGCACAGAACGCGGCATCACCGAGCCGGAACCGACATTTTCCACCTGTTTCGGCGCCCCTTTCATGCCGCGCCGTCCCGAAGCCTATGGCAACCTGCTGCGCGAAAAGATCGCCCATCACGATGCCACCTGCTGGCTGGTCAATACCGGCTGGACCGGCGGCGCCTATGGCACCGGCAAGCGGATGCCGATCAAGGCCACCCGCGGCTTGCTGACGGCGGCCCTTGACGGATCATTGAACGGGGTCGAATTCCGAAAGGATCCGAACTTTGGTTTCGAAGTCCCTGTTGCAGTGCATGACGTCGACAACAGCCTGCTGAACCCGCGCGATACATGGGCCGACAAAGATGCCTATGACGCGCAGGCGCAAAAACTGGTTGGTATGTTTGCCGAAAACTTTGGCCAATACATGGATTACGTTGATGACGACGTAAAAGCCGTGGTCATTGGATGATAAAAGCTCCGGCGAAAGCAGTATTGTGGTTGGTCTTGGCCCTTGCTTTCGCCGGAAACTTTGCTGCGGCGCAGGATAAATCCTTTACCAACCCCGATCTGATTGACGGTTTCGAATATGGTCTGGTGTGCGATACAAATGTGGTTGGCGCCGCCAAGGCCCCGGATACCGACATAGGAGAAATCAATATCATCGCGGGCGATGTTGTCTTCAGCGCCCATGGCACCCTTGTGCCTGCTATTCCCGGCCTGTCCTTTGGCGTTAAATCCCGCGCTTCAGGTGCTATGCCACTGGATGACGTAACCTTCCGCGTCACCCATCCGCCCCTGATCGGCACCGGCACAACCGAACAAAGCTGGCAAGGGTATATCGAGGCAAGCCGCCTGTCCGCACAGCTTTATTCCTTTGACATGCCCTCGGAGCTGGTCACCGGCACATGGACGTTGGCGGCCTATCAGGGGGACACCCTGATTTACCGGATTCCCTTTAACGTGATCGCCCCCAAAGACGCGCCAACCTATCTGAAAGAACTGTGCAATCTGGATGCCTACACCAGTTAGGAAATTTCCTTGCGTCATATTTATTCAAAATCGGCACTTGTAACGTATTTTTGTTGCGCCTCCATCTCTTTCCGCCTATGCCGATCCTGACAGATCAAAGGACGTAAACCATGCCCATTTCCGACATCCTGACCCTTGCCAAATCCACTCTGACAGCCATGCAAACCCTGCTGGATGATGCCACCGCGAACCTGCGGGAAAAGGTGGTTGCGAACGGGCGGGTTTCGGGCGCGTTGCTGGAACAGCATCAGGATGCCGCACATGCGCTGTCGTGGCTGGCGACCTATTCGCAGGCGCTACACCAGATGGCCGCGTGGGCCGACCGGCTGAACAGCGACGGCAAGCTGGGTGAAATGGAACAACTGATCCTGCAAATTGCCTATGGCGAATACCTGTCGCAGATTGCAGGTGGCATCCCGATGTCGCAGGGCGAAATCGCCCGCCTTCAGGATTTCGGACTGACCATGCCGGACACGCCCGAGATTGCCACCTTGATGACCGAGGGAAACACATCCGAAGCGCGGATGAAGCTGATCGCCTTGATGCAGGAAAACGCTGGCCACGCGACATTCGGCGCGACGGGGCTGGATGACGAATTGGAAATGATCCGCGAACAATTCCGCCGTTTTGCCGATGACCGCGTGGTGCCCAACGCCCATGAATGGCATCTAAAGGATGAATTGATCCCGATGGAGATCATCACCGAAATGGCGGACCTTGGCGTGTTCGGCCTGACCATCCCCGAGGAATACGGCGGGTTCGGCCTGTCAAAGGCATCGATGTGTGTGGTGTCCGAAGAACTGTCGCGCGGCTATATCGGGGTCGGGTCGCTGGGCACGCGTTCGGAAATCGCGGCGGAACTGATTATCTGCGGCGGCACCGAAGATCAGAAACAACATTGGCTGCCGAAAATCGCCAGCGGGGAAATCCTGCCCACTGCCGTGTTTACCGAACCCAATACAGGGTCCGATCTGGGGTCGCTTCGCACCCGCGCCATCAAGGATGGCGATGATTACACCATCACCGGCAACAAAACATGGATCACCCACGCCGCCCGCACCCATGTGATGACATTGCTGGCCCGCACCGATCCCGACACCACCGACTATAAGGGCCTGTCGATGTTTCTGGCTGAAAAGACCCCGGGCACCGATGAAGATCCCTTCCCCACCGAAGGCATGACCGGCGGCGAGATCGAGGTTCTGGGCTATCGCGGCATGAAGGAATACGAACTGGGGTTTGACGGCTTCAGGGTAAAGGGTGAAAACCTGCTGGGCGGGGTCGAGGGGCAGGGCTTCAAGCAGTTGATGCAGACCTTTGAATCCGCCCGTATCCAGACCGCCGCCCGCGCGATTGGCGTTGCACAAAACGCGCTGGAGGTCGGGATGCAATACGCCAACGACCGCAAGCAATTCGGCAAATCCCTGATCCATTTCCCGCGCGTCGCGGGCAAGCTGGCGATGATGGCGGTGGAAATCATGATCGCCCGCCAGATGGCCTATTTCGCGGCATGGGAAAAGGACCACGACCAGCGGTGTGATCTTGAGGCCGGCATGGCCAAACTGCTGGGCGCGCGGGTGGCTTGGGCAGCGGCGGATAACGCGCTGCAAATCCACGGCGGCAACGGATTTGCGCTGGAATACCAGATCAGCCGCATCCTGTGCGATGCCCGCATCCTGAACATATTCGAAGGCGCGGCGGAAATTCAGGCACAAGTGATTGCACGGCGGCTGTTGGGATAAACGGGGCAGGCCGTTGACCCTGCAGGCCGATACCGCTACCTAACGGGATACGCGCATTGAAAAGGTATCCTACCCATGCTGAAATCCCCGAAATTCCTGTGGCTAATCATTCTGATCCTGCTGGTCGCACTTGGCTTTCTGACCAATAAATTCATCCTTGCCGGCAATACCATCCCCAGCAAAGACGACCGTACCGCCATTCTGGTCACCTCGGACGAGCGCATTATGATCCTTGGGGAAATGCGCGGTTTTCTGGAAGCTGTCCAAGGGATTGTCGAGGCAACCGCCGAGGGTGATCTGAAAACAGTTGCCGAACTGGCCACCGAAACGGGCGCGCAGAAACCGGATATGTCGGCCTCGCTTATGGGCAAGCTGCCGATCGAATTCAAAAGCCTTGGCTTTGCCACCCACGATCTGTTCACCGAACTGGGCAAAACGGCAAAAGGCGGCGATCCGGTTGCGGTGCAAAAGGCCTTGGGTGATCTGATGCTGAATTGCACGGCGTGCCATGCGGGCAATAAATTCGTCGTCGAAGGCTCGCCCGAAGCGATGGGCGACAATTAGAGCGCAAGCCACTCCTGCAAAAGTCCGGTCAGTTGATCGGGCTTTTCCATGGTCGACATATGGCCGCAATCATGGATTACCTCCAGCCGCGCATCGGGTATCCCTGCGGCCATTTCGCGGGCCAGTTCGGGCGGGGTTAGCTGATCTTCGTCCCCGACCACAACCAGTGTCGGACAGGTGATATTCCCTAGCATCGGCACCGAATTCGCCCGCCCCATAATAGCACGGGTTTGTTGCGCCCAGACATCCGGCCCCGTATCCACCGCCATATCAATGATCGCCTGTTTCAGCACGGCATCGTCATGGCGCGATTTGGCGATGCTCAGATCCAGCGTGGAATGACATACAGTCATGAATTTCCCCGCCGCTGCCAGTTCCAGCGCCTCTTGCCGCAGCGCAGTCTTTTCCGGCGTATCGGCACGGGCTGTGGTATCAAGCAGCGCCAGCCGTTCCACCCGTTCGGGGGCCTGACGCATGATTTCAAAACACAGGTAGCCGCCCATCGACAGACCGGCCAGGGCAAACCGGTCCGGTGCCCCTGCCAGAATATGCGCTGCGATATCGGCCATGCTGTTGTGCTGCATGTGGTCGCCTATGATCACTGGGCGGTCCTGTGAGAGAGCAGGGATTTGCGCGGCAAACAGGGCGTCCGTGCAGGCCAGACCGGGGATCAGCAACAAAAGGGTGACGGGCATGGCGTTGGCTTTCTTGTGATTTTACATCTGTTGCCCAGTGTATATCATCGCCGGATATCCGTAACCCTAGAAAGATTTGTGATGCGTATCCTGATTGCCCTGCTGATGTTCACCCTGACGGGGTGCAAATATGATGAAACCATATCCGGTTATGTGGACCAGCGGGCCGAGTGGGTTTTGGTAAAACTGGATGGCAAGCCCTTTTCTGCCCGCGCGACCATCGTCTTTTCGTCCAAAGGTAAGATCACCGGTCAGGCGCCCTGTAACAGTTATTCCACCACCCAATCCGCACCACGCCCGTGGTTTGAAACCGGACCGATTACAGCAACAAAAATGATGTGTCCCGATATTGCGGAGGAACAGAAGTTTTTTCAGGCGTTGGGGGAAATGACACTGGTTGATACACTGGGAAATGTACTGGTTTTATCTAATGAAAAAGGCCGCGAGATGGAGTTTAGGGCCGCACCTTAATGGAGCCGCTAACGCGGCGCTTTATGTCTCGCACCCTACAGGCGCTCGGGTGCCTCCGGCGGGGATATTTGGGCGAAAAAGAAACATGGAACCCTAACTATGCCGCACATAGGCGTCCACAAACCGTTGCCGCGCGGCGGGTAGGGGCTTGTTGCCCAGTGAATGGGCCAGCCAGTGGGTCAGGAAATGGCCTGTCAAGCGCAGCCCGTCGATGATTTCGCTGTCGGGGGCTGGTCCTTGCCCCAGCAAGCATAGCGGCAAGGGCAACAGGCGGTCGGCCCATTCGCCGGCCCCTTCGGCACTGACCGCGCGGCCGGATTTGGGGGAAACATAGGCCAGATTATCGCGGCTGCCGTTCACCGCACATCGGCGGAGATCAAGGCCAAAGCCCAGATCCTCGAGCAGGGCCAGTTCCCAGCGCAGGTAAGCCAGCGGCCAGCCTTCGGTATTGCCCAGCAGATCAAACAGGGTGATTGAACGCTGATAAAGCGCGTCATGGGCTTCACGTTCGGGCAGGGCAAAGGCCAGCAGGGCGCAGATCGAATTCAGCGCCGAAAGCGTCAGCCGATCGCCCATCACCGCCGCCGCGCGGCTGCGCAGGGGTTCTACGGTATAGCTGCCCAGATGGTCGGCAAGCCGCGCGCGCCATGTGACGTCCAGTTGCGCACCGGGTTGCAGCACGGGTGTCATCCTGCGCGAGGATGCCCCGCGCACAACGCCCGCGTGCCGCCCGTGTTGGGCAGTGAATACTTCGATGATAGCCGAGTTTTCGCCGTGCTTGCGCACCGCCAGCAAAACCCCTTGGTCACGCCATTCCATAAGCCAAGCGTATTACGCCAGCCCCGGTTCGTCCAGCAGGTGACGGCCCTGTTTGTCCTCGACCTCGATCACCCATAGATCGGGGTCAAAGGATTTCTGCCGCTGGATCGACATATCCACTTCGGCCTCGCACCCAGTCGCCATGCCGACCCATGCGCGTTGCCCTTTTTCCAGATCGAACGAGCGTTCAAACGCCTGCGCATTGCCGTCCAGTGTGTTCAGCTTGACCATCACAGCACCCGCCGTCAGATCGCCTTTTTGAGTGACAAACGCGGGAATATTGGCCAGATTCAACCGTTGCAAATAGGCATGAACCCAAAATTCCGTGGTCAGCCGCGTCATGCGTTACCGTCCTTGAAATTCAGCCCCATTTCCGAATACCTCTCGGCCTCGTTCAGCCAGTTGGGCCGCACTTTGACTTGCAGGAACAGATGCACCTTGCGGCCCAGAAATTCCTCAAGTTCCTCGCGGGCGGCTTTGCCCACGGCCTTGATGGTTTCGCCCTTGTGGCCCAGCAAAATCCCCTTGTGCCCATCGCGCATCACATAGATCAGCTGATCAATCTTGACCGAGCCATCCTTGCGATCCTCCCAGTTTTCGGTTTCGACCGTCAGTTGGTAGGGCAATTCCTGATGCAGGCGCAATGTCAGCTTTTCGCGGGTGATTTCGGCGGCAATCATGCGCAGGGGCAAATCGGCAATCTGGTCTTCGGGGTACAGCCACGGCCCTTTGGGCAATTCCGCCGCCAGCCATTTGCGCAGCGTATCCACGCCGTGGCCCTTTTCGGCGGAAATCATAAAGGTTTCGGTGAAGTCATAGAGGTCGTTCAACTCCTTGGTCAGGGCCAACAGCTTATCGGCCTTTACCTTGTCGATCTTGTTGATCGCCAGCGCCACGGGACGGCCACCGGCGCGCTCGTTCAGCGCCTCCAGAATAACCTTGACCCCGGCGGTCACACCGCGATGTGCCTCGACCAGCAGCACCACGATGTCGGCATCCGCAGCGCCGCTCCAGGCCGCAGCAACCATGGCGCGGTCCAAACGGCGGCGCGGGGCGAACAGGCCGGGGGTGTCGACGAATACAATCTGGGCGTCACCCTCGATCGCCACACCGCGAATACGGGCGCGGGTGGTCTGCACCTTATGCGTCACGATGGACACCTTGGCCCCTACCATCCGGTTCAGCAGTGTCGATTTACCGGCGTTCGGCTCGCCTATCAGGGCAACAAAGCCTGCGCGTGTTTCGGTCATGTTGTACCTTCCAATCGGGCCAATAACATCTTGGCCGCTGCCTGTTCGGCCTGTCGTTTCGAATTTGCCGTAGCGGATTGGCTTTCACCGTTTTCCAGCTGTGCCTTTATGGTGAAGACCGGTGCGTGGTCCGGCCCTGTGCGTTCCACAACCACATATTTCGGCGGTGGTAACTTGCGGGCCTGCGCCCATTCCTGCAACGCGGTTTTGGCGTCACGCGCGTCGGCGTCCACTGCCGTAACCCGCTTGCCCCACAAGCGCAACACCAATGCCTTGGCGGCGTCAAACCCGCCGTCCCGATAGACGGCCGCAATCACCGCTTCCATGGCGTCGGCCAGCAGCGCCTCTTTACGGCGGCCACCGGACAGCATTTCCGAGCGGCCCAGTTTCAACACCGCCCCCAAATCGAATTCCCGCGCCACATCGGCGCAGGTTTCCTTGCGCACCAGCGCGTTGAAACGTGGCGCCAACTGACCCTCGGTGGCGGATGCGTCAGCCAGAAACAGCGCCTCGGCCATCACCAGACCCAGCACACGGTCGCCCAGAAACTCCAGCCGCTGGTTATCGTCGCGGGTGGGCGAGGACATCGACGAATGGGTAACGGCCCGATGCAATAGCTCGGGCCGCTTGAACGTGTAACCAATCCGGCCCGCAAAGGCCTTTAGTTCAGACGAGAGTTTCACTGCACCGCCTTGAAAAACCGATCCGAACGCCATGTCCAGAAATAGAACAGCGATTTGCCGGCGGACGAGAACATGATCCGGTCGGCACGCCCGATGATGTTTTCAAAGGGCACATAGCCGACCCCGCCTACATTCTGCGGGAAACGGCTGTCGGTGGAGTTGTCGCGGTTGTCACCCATAAAGAAATAGTGACCTTCGGGCACAACATAAACGCCGGTGTCATCTTGAGCTTGAACGCCAATATCCAGAATGTCGTGGGATACGCCGTTTGGCAGGGTCTCGGTTGCCCGTGGTTTTTCGCAAACACCCCCCATGCCCGGATTGTTTGAACAGCGCGGGAAACTACCCTGCGAGCCTTGGCGCTCGTAGGTTTCTGCAAACACACCAGCCGGTTCAACTTTCACCGCCTGGCCGTTGATATGCAGCACGCCGCCCTTCATCTGGATTTTATCACCGGGCAGGCCAATCAGGCGTTTGATGAAATCCTGACCATTCACAGGATGGCGAAACACCACCACATCGCCACGTTCGGGTTCGGACCCCATGATGCGGCCGGAAAACGGGCAGGCCGAGAACGGGCAGGAATATCGGGAATAGCCATAGGCCATTTTGTTCACAAACAGGAAATCCCCGATCAACAGGGTATCTTTCATTGATCCTGACGGAATCCAGAAGGGTTGAAAGAACAGGGTGCGGAAAACGCCTGCAATCAGCAGCGCCCAAAAGACTGTTTTTACTGTTTCCATAATACCATCGGGTTTGTCTGCTTTGCTTGCCATTGTGTGGGGTGTTCCTGCTCGGATTGATGTCTAAGGCTACATGAATGGCGACGGCGGCAGAGTCAAGTTTTCGGGCGCGCTTCGATGATCACAAAGGCCTGTGCCCAGGGGTGATCGTCGGTCAATGTCACATGGATGACGGCCTGATGGCCCGCTGGCGTCATTGCCTCAAGCCGTTCCCTGGCCCAGCCCGTCACCGCCATCACCGGCTGGCCGGTTTCCAGATTGCTGACCGCCATGTCCCGCCATGAAATGCCCATCCGCAAACCGGTGCCCAGCGCCTTGGAGCAGGCCTCTTTTGCGGCCCAGCGTTTGGCATAGGTGCCCGCCACATCCTTGCGGCGGTTGGCCTTTTGCTGCTCGACTTCGGTGAACACACGGTTGCGAAACCGGTCGCCAAACCGCGCCAGCGTTTTTTCGATGCGCTCGATATTCGCAAGGTCTGTGCCGATGCCAAGGATCATGCGTTCATCCCTTAGGCCCGCGCCTCGTCCATCAGATCGCGCATTTTCTGAATCGCCGGTTGCAGGCCCAAAAAGATCGCCTCGCCAATCAGGAAATGGCCGATGTTCAACTCTACCACCTCTGGGAATTCGGCAATCGGTTTGACAGTGTCGTAAGTGATACCGTGACCCGCGTGCACTTCTAGGCCCTGCGAATGGGCATAAGCCGACATATCGCGCAGCTTTTCCAACTCGGTTTCGGCCACACCAAAATGCCCCTCGGCAAAGGCGTCGCAATAAGGACCGGCGTGCAATTCAACGATGTTCGCGCCGATCCGCGATGCCGCGTCGATCTGGCGTTTGTCGGTGGCCACAAACAGCGACACGCGACAGCCCGCCTCGCGGATGGGGGCGATGAAATGTGCCAGCCGGTTTTCCTCGCGCGCGACTTCCAGACCGCCCTCGGTCGTCAGTTCCTCGCGTTTTTCGGGGACGATGCAAACGGCGTGGGGTTTGTGGCGCAGAGCAATCGCCTGCATTTCCGGTGTCGCCGCCATCTCGAAATTCAGCGGCACCTTCAGACCCGCGACCAACCCGTCGATGTCGGCATCCGAAATATGCCGCCTGTCTTCGCGCAGGTGCGCAGTGATACCGTCGGCGCCTGCTTCTTCGGCCAGTTTGGCGGCGCGCAGGGGGTCCGGGTAGCTTCCGCCGCGTGCGTTGCGCACGGTGGCAACATGATCGATGTTAATTCCAAGCCGCAGCTTGCCCAGATATTCCTGACCCATTGAATTGGCCCCTTTGTGTCTCGATTTCTAAAGCCTAGACCTATTCGCCATCCTCGTCAGCCTTCTTTGCCTTCTTTTCGCGAATTTCTGCAAGTTTCGCTTTCAAGCGCCCTTTGCGGCGGTTCTGATATGCAGAAATCACCGGCACACTCAGATAATAGCAGATTACACCGGCAATCGGCCCAAGGATCAGACCGCCCACCAGATAGGGCAGGAATATTTCGTGATAAAAGCTGCTAAGATTGCCCCACTCCGCGACCTGATCAGTGAACATAGCCCAGAAATTATGCTTTAGGTCATCCCAAGCACCGCCAAAGGTCGCCATTAGCGAATGGTTCACACCTTCGTCGTAATGCGTCCCCAATATCCAGTGACCAAGTTTCAAACCAGCGACAGCTATAAAGGGAAAAGTTAGTGGATTTCCAAAAAACGTTGCCAAAATTGCAGCAATAACATTGCCTTGAATGATTAGCGCAAGCAACGCCGCAAGGACAAAATGGAATCCAAACAGTGGTGTAAAGCTGACCATTACGCCAGCAAGCACACCGCGTGCAATACGATGCGGCGGGTCTGGCAGGCGGCGGACACGGTGTTTGACGTAATGAAACGCCCGCACCCAGCCGCCTTTTGGCCAGATCAGTTCCCAAAGCACCTGCAGAAAGGGCCTTTTATCGCGGCGTTTAAAAACCAAACTGGTTGTCCTCTACTCTCTAAATAACGGCCCTGTCAGGGCTTGCGGGCTGGGTCCCGATATCGTTCCAACGCAGCGACATCACTGTCAGCTTCCAGTGCAGTCATTACCGTATGCAGATGCTCGACATCCCTCAAGTCCACATCAATCAGAATTCGGTAAAAATCGGGTTTCCGGTCCAGAAAAACCAAGTCCGCAATATTGGCCTTTTGCTCGCCGATCAATGTGCAAATTCGTCCCAGCACGCCAGCATCGTTTGAAATGGTCATCATAAAGCTGACCGTGTGCCCCGCAGGGTGTTTGCCGCTGTGCCAATGCAGGTCAACCCAGCGGTCGTTCTGATCCTCGAACTCGGAAAGAACAGGGCAGTCGATAGCGTGAACCACCACACCTTTGCCCCGATAACTGATGCCGACAATCCGTTCGCCTGGAACCGGCTGACAACAGGCGGCGCGCTCGAACGTCTGGTCCTGCTCCAACCCGACAACCGCGCGGGTCAGTTCCACTTCGTCACCGGTATGGGTCGCCAATTCGGGATATAGTCCATCGACCACATCCCGCGCGTTCATCTCGGCGCTGCCCAGCAGTGCCAACAACTCGTCGGCATCAACCAGCCCCATGCGTTTGGCTGCGGTTTCCAATGCCTTATCAGTTGCTTTTTTGCCAACATGTTCAAACGCAACGCGGGCCAGTTCGCGACCCAGTTTGATAAACCGCTCGCGGTCCTCGGAACGCAGGGACTTGCGGATTGCCGATTTCGCTCGCCCCGTCACCGCAATGTCAATCCAGGTTGCCTGTGGGCGCTGGCCTTCGGCTGTCATAATCTCGACCGATTGGCCGTTCTTTAGCCGTGTCCACAGCGGCACACGAATGCCATCCACCCGCGCCCCGACGCAAGAATCCCCAATCCGCGTGTGGATCGCATAGGCAAAATCCAGCGGTGTCGCCCCGCGTGGCAGTTTCACAACCTCGCCTTTGGGGGTGAAACAGAACACCTGATCCGAGTACATTTCCAGCTTTACATGTTCCAGAAATTCGTCGTGGTCCTCGGAGGCATCCAGCCGTTCGGTCAGCCCTGCCACCCATTTCGCAGGGTCCACCGCAAAGGGGTTTTCCGAGCGCACCCCGTCGCGATAGGACCAATGCGCCGCCACGCCGGATTCCGCCACATCATGCATTTGCTGGGTGCGTATCTGCACTTCAACCCGCTTGCCGTCACGGCCCGAAACCGTGGTATGAATGGACCGGTAACCGTTCGATTTGGGTTGGCTGATGTAATCCTTGAACCGGCCCGGCACCGCGCGCCACCGCTGATGGATCGCCCCTAGAACACGGTAGCAATCGCACTCGGTGTTGGTGATCACCCGAAATCCGTAAATGTCGGACAGGCGAGAAAACCCCTGCCCCTTTTCTTCCATCTTGCGCCAGATTGAATAGGGTTTCTTGGCACGGCCCAGTACCTCGGCCTTGATCCCGACCTTGTCCAACTCGATGCGGATGTCGTCTGTGATCTTCTTGATCACATCGCCGCTTTCCTTTTGCAGCGTGATGAAGCGGCGCATGATGGAATTGCGGGCCTCGGGGTTCAGCACCGAAAAGGCCAGATCTTCCAGTTCCTCGCGCATCCACTGCATCCCCATGCGACCGGCAAGCGGCGCGTAGATGTCCATCGTTTCGCGGGCTTTTTGCACCTGTTTGTCGGGGCGCATGGATTTGATCGTGCGCATGTTGTGCAGGCGGTCGGCCAGCTTTACCAGAATGACGCGCAGATCCTTGGACATCGCCATGAACAGCTTGCGGAAATTTTCTGCCTGTTTGGTCTGGGTCGAGGATAGCTGTAGATTTGTCAGCTTGGTCACACCATCGACCAACTCGGCAATCTCCTTGCCGAATTTCTGCTCGACCTCGGTATAGGTGGATTTGGTGTCTTCGATGGTGTCGTGCAACAGGGCGGTGATGATCGTCGCATCATCCAGCCGCTGCTGGGTCAGAATCGCCGCTACGGCCACCGGATGGGTGAAATACGGCTCGCCGGAATGGCGGAACTGCCCTTCGTGCATTGCTTGCCCATAGGCAAAAGCCTCGCGGATCAGCGGTTCGTTTGTCTTAGGGTTATAGCTGCGAACAAGCGCGATCAGATCGTCTACTGTGATCTTTTCCGGCATCCGGTCCGCGCCTTATTGCAGGGGGTTATGGCCGCCCCTGTGCTTCCATCAATGCCCGCAGCAGTTTTTCTTCCGACATGTCGTCTTCTGCCGGCTTGTCTGCCTCGGCGCCCATCAAAAGTGCCATGGCATCTTCCTCCGGTTCGTCCACCTCGATCTGGGTTTGCTGGCTTTCGATCATCCGTTCGCGTAGTTCCTCGACCGATTGGGTTTCTTCGGCGATTTCACGCAGGGCAACAACAGGGTTCTTATCGTTGTCGCGATCCACAGTCAGTTCGGCGCCCGACGCGATTTCACGCGCACGGTGGGCAGCAAGCATGACCAGATCAAAACGATTTGGTACCTTATCAACGCAATCTTCAACCGTAACGCGGGCCATAGGGCGACTCCTGAATATCGACTTCGGGGTGTTAGAAGGTGCTATTTAGGGGCTTTATTCCTTGATGACAAGTATTGAATCAGCATCTTTATAACGGTTTTATCTGCGCAGCATCCATCGGGTCCAGTTCATCGCGCATCTGGCTGGCCGTGCGCCCCAACACAGGATGCCGCCAGTCCGGTGCAATTTCCGCCAGTGGAACCAACACAAAGGCACGGTCCTGAATACGCGGATGGGGCAGGATCAATTGTTCCGGCGCCGCTTTCAACTGTTCGCCCAATGGCAGATTCATCCAATGCCGGAATGTCGCCGGATCAGGCCGAATCACCTCTCCATACGCCAGCAAATCAAGGTCCAGAGTTCGTTGCCCCCACCTGACCACTCGTTCGCGGCCCAATTCGGCTTCAATTTCATGTAACCGTGACAATAAGCCCGGCGCCGAAAGCCGCGTCGTCAGAATTGCCACAGCATTCACATAGTCGGGGCCGGAATTTTCAGGAAAACAAGGGGTTTCATAAAGCCGGCTTACAATTCCGACACGAGTATCCTTGCTTTTTAGCAAGGACAGCGCCCAACGCAAAGTTACCTCCGGCCCGCCCGTTATTGACGGCAAATTCGCCCCAAGGCCGATTATCGCCGATATTGGTTCGTTTTTCTGCCCAAAGGGTTGCAAGATTTGTAACAATCCTTAAAGATGAGTGCGGTTTCGCATATTTTAACAGTAACCACACTCACTCACGGAAACGAAGTCGAAACCGACTACCGGAAGGAAAATTTTATGTTCTACAGAGACGAACGGCTGGCGCTGTTCATCGATGGCTCGAACTTGTATGCAGCGGCAAAATCGCTGGGGTTCGACATCGACTATAAACTGCTTAGGCAGGAATTCATGCGTCGTGGAAAAATGTTGCGGGCATTTTATTATACTGCACTGCTGGAAAACGACGAATATTCACCGATTCGCCCCTTGGTCGACTGGCTGCATTACAACGGCTTCACTATGGTGACCAAACCGGCCAAGGAATACACTGATTCCATGGGCCGCCGTAAGGTCAAGGGCAACATGGATATCGAACTGGCTGTCAACGCGATGGAACTGGCCCCGCATGTTGATCACATGGTGATCTTCTCGGGCGATGGGGATTTCCGTCCACTGGTGGAAAGCCTGCAACGTCAGGGCGTGCGTGTTTCGGTGGTTTCGACCATCCGTTCGCAGCCGCCAATGATTGCCGACGAACTGCGCCGCCAGGTCGATAATTTCATCGAGCTTGACGAATTGCGCGACGTGATCGGTCGTCCACCACGGGAACCTGTTCATACACCCGTAGCAGCTGAAGAAGCTGTCGATTAATCTGGAAAGCCGGGGCAGATGCTCCGGCTTTTTCCTTTGCGGGGCTGGACGCCGCCCTTTGCACGCCCTAATTCTATGCCAACCGCAACAGGGCCGATATGACAAAACCACCGCTAACCCTTTACCTTGCCGCCCCGCGCGGTTTTTGCGCCGGTGTCGTGCGCGCCATCAAGATTGTCGAGCAGGCAATCGCCAAATGGGGGGCGCCCGTTTATGTGCGCCACGAAATCGTGCATAACAAATTCGTGGTGGACGGGTTGCGCGAAAAGGGGGCCGTGTTTGTCGAGGAACTGGATGAGTGCCCCGATGACCGCCCGGTGATCTTTTCCGCCCACGGTGTGCCAAAATCCGTCCCTAACGCAGCGCGGATGCGCAATATGACCTATGTCGATGCCACCTGCCCGCTGGTCAGCAAGGTGCATATCGAGGCCGAGCGGCACAATGAAAACGGCCTGCAAATGGTAATGATCGGCCATGAGGGCCACCCCGAAACGGTGGGCACGATGGGCCAGCTACCGGCGGGCGAGGTTCTGCTGGTTGAAACCGCCGAAGACGTTGCCAAACTGGATGTGCGCGATGCGAACAAGCTGGCCTATATCACCCAGACCACCCTTTCCATCGACGACACCGCCGAAATTGTCGCGGCCCTTCAGGCCCGGTTTCCCGCCATCATCGGTCCCCACAAGGAAGACATCTGTTACGCCACCACCAACCGCCAAGAGGCGGTCAAGGAAATTGCCGCCAAATCCGACGCCATCCTTGTAATTGGCGCGCCGAATTCATCCAACACCCGCCGTCTGGTCGAGGTGGGCGCGGCAGCAGGCTGTAACTATTCGCAACTGGTGCAGCGCGCCCGCGATATCGACTGGCGCGCATTGGACGGGATCAAATCACTGGGCCTCGCCGCCGGTGCCTCGGCCCCCGAAGTTCTGGTGGACGAGGTGATAGACGCCTTTCGCACCCGTTATGACGTGACCGTCAAAACGGTGGAAACCGCCAAGGAACACGTCGAATTCAAAGTGCCACGCATTTTGCGGGAAGGAGACACGACATGATCTCGGTCGAATTTCTGCTGACCGCGCTGGCCGTGGTCCTGATCCCCGGAACCGGCGTGATCTATACGCTCGCCACGGGCATTGGCCTTGGCAGTCGGGCGGCCATCGCGGCTGCGTTTGGCTGCACCTTCGGGATTGTTCCGGCGATGTCTGCCGCAATCCTCGGGCTTGCCGCATTGCTGCACACATCTGCCGTTGCCTTCCAACTGGTGAAATTCGCAGGCGTTGCTTTTCTGCTTTACATGGCATGGCAAACCCTGCGCGAGGCAGGAACGATGAGCGTCAATCAAAAGGTAAAATCCCGCACCCTTGGAAAAATCGCCCTGCGCGGAATGCTGATCAACGTGCTAAACCCAAAACTGTCGCTTTTCTTTCTTGCCTTCCTGCCACAATTCCTGTCTGGCAACCCCGAAAGCGCGGCTTTTGAAATGCTTGTCCTGGGTATCGTGTTCATGGTGATGACCTTTGTCGTATTCGTGTTATACGGCCTGTTCGCCGCCACAGCCCGTGACCGCGTTCTGTCCAGCCCCCGCGTTCTGAAATGGATGCGACGCGGATTTGCCGCCACCTTTGCCGGACTAGGCCTGAAACTGGCGTTTGAACAAGCATGAGCAGCGACACCACCACTATTGCCGCCTATTCGAAGGCCGCGCATGATTATGCCAACGGGTTTGCCCGAAAAAAGAACGTCGAACAGGATCTGGATATGACCGGTTTTCTGGCGCTTGTTCCCGACGGCGGGCGTATCCTCGATCTTGGCTGCGGACCGGGTCATTGGGCGGCAACGTTCAAGGATGCAGGTTTCAAGGTTGATGCCACCGACGCCACCCCGGAAATGGCCGATCTGGCGCTTGAGCGCTATGGTATCGAGGTCCGTATCGAACACTTTGATGCACTGGATGCCGTGGACAAATATGATGGTGTCTGGGCCAACTTCAGCCTACTGCACGCGCCGCGCACAGAATTCCCCGCGCATCTGGCACGCATCCATCGGGCCTTGCGTCCGGGCGGCGCCTTGAGCCTTGGCATGAAGCTGGGCACAGGCGAAGGTCGCGACCGGCTGGGCCGGTTCTATACCTATTACACCCAGAACGAATTGACGGGGTTGGCTGCGGCGGCGGGGTTCACCGTCAATCAAACCCGGCGTGGTAATGGCGCTGGCTTGGCCGGCGGGATCGAAACATTTATGGTGCTGACTGCTCATGCCTGACCTATTCGCTTATACCGACGGAGCTTGCTCTGGCAATCCCGGCCCCGGGGGCTGGGGCGCGCTGTTGATTGCCCGCAATGGCGACAAGGTGCTGAAGGAACGCGAGCTGTGCGGCGGCGAGGCTGACACAACCAACAACCGCATGGAATTGCTGGCGGCTATTCATGTGCTGGAAACGCTTGAGCGGCCCTCAACCCTGACCATCATCACCGACAGTGCCTATGTGAAAAACGGCGTGACATCCTGGATCCACGGCTGGAAGCGCAACGGCTGGCGCACCTCGAACAAAAAGCCGGTGAAAAACGTCGAACTGTGGCAGCGTATTGACGAGGCGCAAGCGCGTCATAACGTGACATGGGAATGGGTCAAGGGGCACGCGGGGCATCCTGAAAACGAACGTGCGGACGAATTGGCCCGTCGTGGGATGGAACCGTTTAAGCCGCAAAAAGACGCGGATTAGGGTCTATTTTTGGAAATACGTCCGGTAAGCCCAGATCAGCACCACCGCCCCCAGAATCGCCCCGACAAAGCCAAAGGCGATACTGGTCAGCATCAGCAACACCCGCAGGGCAATGCCCCCGATAAGTGCTCCGAAAATGCCGATGGCAACGGTGGTGACAACATCCGTTTCCATACGCATCATCCGCGTGGCAATGAACCCCGCAGCGGCACCGATTATGATCAGAAAAATAACTGGCATAAGTTTAATATAGGGAGCGTTGGCGCGTTTTCAAACCCGCTAGAGCAACTGTTCTGGCAATTCAAACCCGCGCAGCAATTCTTCGGCCTCCATTGGCCGTTTCCCCTGCCGCTGGGCCTGCAAAATCTCGACCGCGCCATCGCCGCAAGCAATCCGCAAACCACCCAGCACCTGACCAGCCGAGCCCTTGCCTTCAACCACACGGCTGCGCAGCAGTTTCAGGCGCTCGCCCTCGACTTCGCACCACGCACCCGGAAAGGGCGACAGCCCGCGGATCAGCCGATCCACTTCGACCGCCGGCTTGGTCCAGTCCACCCGCGCCTCGGCTTTATCGATCTTCTTGGCATAGGTCACGCCTTCTTCGGGTTGCGAAACAGGCTCTAACCCGCCCAGATTTGCCAATGTTTCGACGATTGCTCCAGCGCCCAGCGCCGACAGGCGGTCGTGCAATTCTGCTGTGGTTTCCTCGGCCCCGATCGGCACCGCCTTGCGCAGCAACACCGGCCCTGTGTCCAGTCCCGCCTCCATCTGCATAATGCAAACGCCGGTTTCCGCATCCCCTGCCATGATCGCCCGATGGATTGGCGCAGCACCGCGCCAGCGTGGCAACAGGGACGCGTGGATGTTCAAACAGCCCTTTGCGGGTGCATCCAGCACTGCTTGCGGCAGGATCAGCCCATAGGCCACCACAACGGCAATATCAGGCTCTAACGCAGCGAATTCCGCCTGTTCCGCTTCGCCTTTCAGCGACTTGGGAAAGCGCACCGGCAGGCCCAGTTCCTCGGCTTTTGCCTGCACCGGACTGGGCCGGTCCTTCTTGCCGCGCCCCGCCGGACGTGGCGGCTGGCAATATACGCACAGCACTTCGTGCCCTGCTTCAACCAGCGCTTCAAGCACCGGCACGGAAAAATCCGGTGTGCCCATGAATACAACTTTCATCGCACCCCTTTCCGCGCCTTGCGCAGCAGCATATCGCGTTTCACTTTGGACAGGTTGTCAAAATACATCCGCCCGTTCAGGTGATCAATCTGGTGCTGAACACTTGTGGCCCACAGCCCGACGAAATCCTTTTCCTCGACCTGACCAGCCGCGTTCAAAAACCGCACTGTCACCGCGCGGGGCCGTTTGATCACAGCCGACACACCGGGCAGGTTCGGGCTTGCCTCTTCATGTTCGCGCAGCTTGGCCGAGGCATGTATCACCTCGGGGTTGGCCAGCAAGATTGCCTGCCCGCGTTCCTCGGAACAATCCACCACCGCAAGGCGCAACATCACCCCGATCTGTGGCGCGGCGAGGCCCACGCCGGGCATCGCATCCATGGTTTCAACCATATCCGCCCAGATACCGCGCACCTGATCCGTCACCGCATCCACCGGTTCGCAAACCGTTTTCAACCGCTTGTCGGGGTAGGGCACAAAAGGCCGGATCATGCCTTTTCCCGTGCCCGCTCGCGTTTCAGTTTCACCATTTTGCGGGTGATCATCTGGCGTTTCAGCGGTTTGAGGTAATCTATGAACAGCTTGCCATCCAGATGGTCGATTTCATGCTGCACACAGGTCGCCCACAGCTTGTCGAACTTTGCCTCACAAGCCGCGCCATGCATGTCCAGCCACGTCACGGTGACTTCGGCAGGGCGCTCGACCTCGGCATATTGCTCGGGGATGGACAGGCAGCCTTCCTCGTAAACATTCAGCGCCTCGGAGGTCCACTGAACCTTGGGATTGAACAACACCATCGGCTGCGGGTCCGCGCCCTCTTCCTTGATGCAATCCATCACGATCAGGCGTTGCAAAACACCCACCTGTGGTGCTGCCAGCCCGATGCCCGGCGCGTCATACATGGTTTCCAGCATGTCCTCGGCCAGCTTGCGCATTTCATCACTGACCCCCTCAACAGGGGCACAAGCCTTTTTCAGGCGCGGGTCGGGGTGTATCAGGATCGGTCGTATGCTCATATCGCCCATGTAAGACATGATGCGCCATGGTGCAACGCCCCTTGCGATTATGGCGCAATCGGTTAGCGTGCAGACAAATCGAATATAGGGACAAAACCATGAGCTTTGACGACATCATCGACCGCCGCAATACCCACTGTGCCAAATGGGACGTGATGGAGCCTTTATATGGTGTGCCCCTGAAAGACGGCATCGCCATGTGGGTCGCCGATATGGATTTCCGTGCGCCCGATTGTGTGCAGGACGCGGTGCAGAAAATGCGCGATCACGGGATCTACGGCTATTTCGGGGATGACGCCGAATACAAGGCGGCAATCCAGTGGTGGATGAAGAACCGCCACGGCTGGGACGTGAAGGCAGGCGACATTTTCACCACGCACGGATTGGTCAATGGGACGGCGCTGTGTGTCGATGCCTTTACCGAAAAGGGTGACGGCGTGGTGCTGTTCACCCCCGTTTACCACGCCTTTGCCAAGGTGATTAACGCCGCAGGGCGCAAGGTGGTGGAATGTCAGCTGGTCAACAATGATGGCCGCTATGAAATGGATTTTGCCGCCTATGACGCGCAAATGACTGGTGCGGAAAAGATGGTGATCCTGTGTTCGCCGCATAACCCCGGCGGACGGGTCTGGACACGGGATGAATTGCAGGGCGTGGCCGATTTTGCCAAGCGGCATGATTTGCTGCTGGTGTCGGATGAAATTCACCACGATCTGATTATTTCCGACACCAAACACACGGTGATGCCGCTGGTTGATCCCTCGATCTCGGGTCGTCTGGTGATGATGACCGCCGTCACCAAAACCTTCAACATCGCAGGCGCGCACACCGGCAATGTGATTATTGCCGACCCTGACCTGCGCACCAAATTCGCCTCCACCATGCACGCGCTGGGCATGTCCCCAAATTCATTCGGCCTGTTCATGACCACCGCAGCCTATTCACCTGAAGGGGCCGCGTGGGTGGATGAATTAACCACCTATCTGGCTGGCAACCGCGACCTGTTCGATACGGCGATCAACGCCATTCCGGGCCTGAAATCCATGCCGCTTGAGGCCACCTATCTGGCATGGGTCGATTTTTCCGGCACAGGGATGGACGCGGCGGAATACACCGCACGGGTCGAGAAAGTCGCCAAAATCGCTGTGAACCACGGCGAAACCTTTGGCACCGGCGGCGAGACCTTCCTGCGTTTCAATCTGGCCACGCCAAGGGCCGTGGTGCAGGAAGCGGTTGACCGGCTGAAAGAAGCGTTTTCGGATTTGCAATAAGCTGGCGCTGTCCCGGACCTGATCCGGGACCTCTGCCCATAGACGAAAGGGTCCGCCCCTACCTAAACAACAAAACCGGCACCTGACAGCTTTGCACCATTGCCGTGGTGGTCGATCCAATGATCAGGCTGCGGATGCGGGAATGGCCATAAGCGCCCATCACCAGAATGTCGGTTCCGTCCTTTTGCGATGTCTCGCAAATCACCTTTTCCGCCTGTCCCTGCGCGATCTCGGTTTCCACCTGATACCCCGCATCGCGCAACAGTGCCGCCGCCCCCTCTAGGGCGCGTTTGACTTCGGGCTTGTCCGCCCCCACAGTCAGCAGTTTGCAATCCAGGCCCGCGAAAACCTTGCTTTGCTCAATGTGGTTCACCGCCTTTAGCGACGATGCCCCGCCGTCAAAGGCAACCATAAACCGCTGCGGTTTTTCAAACGCACGCGAGGCCACCAGAACCGGCTTTTTACAAGACCGCACAACGCGTTCCAGATTGCTGCCCAGATGCATCTTGGCGAAATCCGCCGCCTCGCCGCGTTTGCCGATGATCACCAGATCGGCGTCCGCTTCGGCGGCCAGCAGTTCTTCAACCAGGTCGCCCTGCCGCAGGCGTGTGGTGACATCCTTCACTCCGTCGGCCCGTAACCGCGCTTCGGCATCTTCCAGAATGGCGCGCCCGCGTTTTTGCGCCAGCTTGGCGTTTTGTGCATCCAGATCTGCCAGTTCTTCCATCAGCTTGCTGCGTGCACCCAGACCGATGTTGCCCGACAGGTTTGTTTGCTTGGCTTCGGGGTGTTTCAGAACATGGATCACTTCAACGCTGGAGCCTTTACGCGTGGCCACCCATGCGGCATGGTCACAAACGCTTTGCGAATAGATGGAGCCGTCCACCAGTGCGATAATCTTTGACATGTTCTAGTGCCCCATCAGACGTTCAATTGCATCAGGCTTATCATGGATCGCGAGTTTATCCACGATGGTTTCAGTGGCTTCGTTCATGCCGATGATTTTTACTTCGGCGCCTTCACGGCGGAATTTAACCACCACCATGTCCAGCGCCTGAACCGAAGAAATGTCCCAGATATGCGCGTGGGTGACGTCGATCACCACCCGTTCCAGCACCTCGTGAAAATCAAACGCGGCGGTAAAATCGGGGGCCGAGGCAAAGAACAACTGCCCCTCGACTGTATAGGTCCGCTGACGCCCGTCCGCTGTCAATTCCGATGTCACACGGAAGATTTGCGCAATCTTTCCGGCAAAGAAAATCCCCGACAACAGCACACCGGTCAGCACGCCATAGGCAAGGTTATGCGTCAGCACTGTGACCACCACAGTTGCCAGCATCACGATACTGGAGGAGCGTGGATGATGCCGGATATCGCGGATTGATGACCAGCTGAATGTGCCGATCGACACCATGATCATAATCGCGACCAATGCGGGTATCGGGATCTGTTTTACCCAATCGCCCAGCACCACGATCAGGAACAGCAGGAACACACCGGCGGCAAAGGTGGATAACCGCCCGCGCCCGCCGGATTTCACGTTGATCATGGATTGCCCGATCATCGCGCAACCGGCCATACCGCCTATGAAACCGGTGAAGGTGTTGGCAATCCCCTGCCCCACACATTCGCGGTTCTTGTCGCTGTCGGTGTCGGTCAGATCATCAACGATGGTTGCCGTCATCAGGCTTTCCAGCAGGCCTACGGCGGCCACACCGGCGGACACGGGAAAGATGATTTTCAGCGTGTCCAGATTCAGCGGAATGTCGGGGAGCAGGAAGATTGGCAGCGTGTCCGGCAATTTGCCCATGTCCTGCACCGCCCGCACGTCCAGTCCGAAATACATCGTCAATCCGGTCAGCACGATGATTGTGATCAGAGGCGAAGGGACGGCTGTGGTGATGTAGGGGAACAGGTAAATGATGGCCAATCCGCCCGCGACCATCACATAGGTCAAGGTGGTGACCCCCGTCAGTTCGGGCAATTGCGCCATAAAGATCAGGATCGCCAACGCGTTCACGAATCCGGTGATAACCGAGCGGGACACGAACCGCATCACCTTGCCCAGCTTCAGCATCCCCGCCGCGATTTGCAGCAGCCCCGCCAGCACGGTTGCCGCCAGCAGGTATTCCAGCCCATGCTCCCGGACCAGCGCGCCCATCAGCACCGCCGTCGCTGCCGTTGCCGCCGAGATCATCCCCGGACGCCCGCCGACAATCGCGGTGATCACGGCAATGGAAAAGGACGCATACAGGCCCACTTTGGGGTCCACACCGGCAATGTTCGAAAAGGCAATCGCCTCGGGGATCAGGGCCAGCGCCACCACAAGGCCTGCCAGCAGGTCATTACGGATGTTGCCCAGCCAGTCATGGCGCAGGGTGGTCAAAAGGTCGGTTTTCACGTCGGGGTCTCCGGTTTCGCACTCGAACCGCCGCAAATAGCGCGATGTGTTGGTTTTGGCCAGAGCAAAGGTGAAAGCAGGGTGTTGTTTAAGTGGTTTGCGATGTTAAAGATATGAACATCAGGCAAGGATTTATAATGGAAAACGGACATACATCTTTTGGTGCTGCGGCAGGGTTGGCCACGCTTTCGGCGGTGATGATGGCTGCGGCAATGCCGGGCATAGACGTGCCGCTGGTTGGTTGGGTCGCGTTGGTGCCGCTGCTGTTTGCGCTGTTCACGGTGGATGCACGGCGCGTCTATCCGGTGTCAGTGGTTTTTGGCGTTCTGTTTTCCGCCATTGTGCATCGCTGGTATCCCGATGTGGTATCGCCAATCTGGGGCTATGTGCTGATTGTCGGGGTAGGGATGTTCTACGCCTCGGTCCTGCGGCTGGGCCTGTGGCTGACCCATCGCGTTCCCGCACCTTTGGCCATAGTGGCGCTGCCGGTGACATGGGCCGCAATCGAGTTCCTGAAATACATCGCACCGGAGATTGAAGACTGGTGGTTTGTGATGTTACCCGCCAGCCAGTGGCGCTTTCCACCCGCGTTGCAGGTGCTGTCGGTTACGGGGTTCCCGGGGCTAAGCGTGATGATCCTGTTGGTGAACCTCGGGCTGGCGGCATTGCTGATCAACCTGTCGGGGCGCAAAGGGTTTGCCTCGACCCGTGCGGCGCTGTTGGCCATGACCGCACCTCTTGCCATCATCCTTGCCGGTTACGCCATCATCCCCGCGCCGCATGACACCTTCAAGGTGGCGGTTGTCACTGACATGATCGGACAAGACCCCGAAATTCAGGCGATGGGCGAGGACGCTGGGGTATTGGTAGAATCCCCCGAACTATCGCAACGCATCTTTGACGCGGACGCAGGCCTGACCCGATCCGTGGCCGATCAATCCCCCGCATTTGTGGTCTGGCCTGAAAACGAATTTACCGACATCGACAACGCAGCCATGATGGACCAGCTAAAGGCGCTGGCGGCTGAAACCCACAGCTACATCACCGCCGACACCACATGGAACGCCCCGACAGGTCTGCATGATACTGCCGTGTTGATCACGCCGGACGGGGCAGAGGCCATCCGCCGCGCCAAGATCAATATCGTTCCCGGAGAGGTAAAGGCTGGATTCTCCAAAGGGCCGCTGGAATTTCCCGTTTACGATTCACCCTATGGCAAGGTCGGCGTGGCTGTCTGCTGGGATGTGCACCGCCTGTGGATCATGCGCGAACTGGCGCGCAGCGGGGCGCAGATTATCCTGCTGCCGATGGACAATGATTTCAACGGCACCACGGCCTTTCCTCCGTTCCATTCTGCCAATGCGGTGTTTCGGGCGGTGGAGAACCGGCTAACGTTTGGCCTTGGCACGGTCAGCGGCGCATCCATGGTGATCGACCCCTATGGGCGCATCACGGCCGAGGCTCCGATTAATCAACGCGGCGTGGTGCTGGGGGAAACCTTCGTGGTGCAGGCCGACACGATTTATCAGCGCTTTGGTGATTGGTTCGGTTGGCTTCTGGTGACCCTGTTCGCGGCTATGCTGTTGATAAGTCTGCGCTTTAATCGGTCCGGTCTTGGCTAAATCCATAGATCAGCACCGCTCCGCCAAAGAACGGAAACGGCGCTTGACCGGCTTTGTCAAGTTGTTGGCGTGCCACAGCATTGCCCATGTTTCCAAGCATTTTCCGAGGGAGTTAATGATGCGATGGGTCGTTCCAAACCCCATGCCTGATATTCAATCAAACGTCCCCGTTACACGCCCAAGCAACATAAAGGCCCGCGCGGTGCGGGTGTTGGAGAGGGCGACGATATCCTGATCCGAGGCGTTGGGCTCAAACTCGACAAAGGTTTTATCGAACTGTCGCAGGAAATGGTGCACCGCATCACGGAAAATCGGGTCCTGACGCATCCGCCCCGAGGTCAGCGCAAGGCTGGAGCGATCATGCACACCGCCCAGCGGCGCTATGCTACGGCCACGTTCGCCCTGTGCAAAATTGCGCCAGATTTCGGGGCGCGAATGTTCCGGTTTCAGATCATCCATATAGATGCCGTCCTGTGACAACAGGGTCAGCACATCCTGTGCAGATTGGATCAGACGGGCGACGTGACGGTCCTTAAGCGCACGGCGCAAGGCGGCAAAGCCTTCGCGATCGTCCGGATCATCCGGGAAATTCAAGGCGCGGACAAAATCGTTCACGCTGACAGGTGGGGCCATATCTTCGGCGGTGGTGCCAAGGGCAAGGCTGGTTTGTTCGTCACCGTCCTGTGCCGCACCGTTGGGGATGGCGGGTTTGTCCGGTGATTGTTCTACGGGATTGCTGCGGGCCGAGGTAAATGTGGCAATCGCGGTTTCGGTTTGTTTGGCGGTGGCGGCGATTTCTTCCAGTTTCTTTTCGACCGAAGGCTGCACGGCTGTATACCCTGCATGGGTCTGTTCCAGATAGGTGTGGCGCATGGCGTCGATCGAGGCCTGAAGCCGCGATGATTCCTCGCGCATCACGCGGGCCGAGCGCGCCGCAAGCGCCCCGACCCAGATGACGGCGATGGGCAAGAAAATCGCCAGAAATTTCATCACGAAAACCACTGGGTCCAATGTGACGCCTGCCTCGCCTTTGGGGGCAAAAGCAAAGAATAATACGACACCTGCAACCCACAGCACCGACAGCACAATCGCAATGATTTCGGCCGAGGTAATACCACCCCGTCCTTTGCTATTGAAAATGCCCAGATCGATGGGCTTATCATCGGTGTTCTGGTTCATTTACCCGGACAGCCCCCTTTTAGTTGCTATTTATAGGCAATATTCAGGATTTCGTAGCATTTTTCACCACCCGGCGTTTTCACCTCGACGCTGTCACCTTCTTCTTTGCCAATCAAGGCACGGGACAGCGGAGATTTCAGGTTCAGCAATCCCTTTTCGATATTTGCTTCCGGCTCGCCCACGATCTGATAGGTTTTTTCCTCGTCGGTGTCCTCGTCAACCAATGTGACGGTGGCCCCGAATTTGATGGTGCCGGACAGGCTGGCAGGGTCGATCACATCGGCCAGCGACAGAATCCCCTCAAGCTCTTTTACGCGGCCTTCGATAAAGCTCTGTTTTTCGCGGGCCGCGTGGTATTCGGCGTTTTCCGATAAATCACCATGTTCGCGCGCCTCGGCAATCGCGCGGATTACGGCGGGGCGTTCCTCGGACTTGAGGATTTTCAGTTCTTTATCAAGCGCGTCAAAGCCCGCGCGGGTCAGTGGTATTTTTTCCATTTTACTCTTTAGCTGCTTTAGGCGCCGATACGGGCGCTAATTATGGCCGTTTATGCAAAGAAACCGACCACGGGGTCGATTGCAAGGAAAATACACGAATGGGCCAGTGTTTGGCGGAGAATTGTCACCGTTATAGATATGTATGGCCAATGATGATGGCAAGGCAGGATTTTCGTCGAAATGCCGTGGAGTAACGCCGTGTTTCAATTGACCCGCCTATGCGGCTTCGGATACCAAACTATCTAACGGGATCGCGCGTAACAATGTTGCGTGGCAGCCAGAAAAGGGTGGATTTGACATGGCCGAGATTGAACGCGAAGCGATGGATTATGATGTGGTGATCGTGGGCGCGGGGCCTGCGGGCCTGTCGGCAGCAATCCGGTTGAAACAGCTGGACGAAGATCTGAATATCGTGGTGCTGGAAAAAGGCTCGGAAGTGGGCGCTCATATCCTGTCCGGTGCTGTTCTGGACACGGCTGGGCTGGATGCGCTGATCCCCGACTGGAAAGACAAGGGTGCACCGATCACTGTGCCGGTAAAGAAGGACAACTTTTATATGTTGGGCGAAGCGGGCAAGATCCGTATTCCAACTACACCGATGCCACCATTGCTAAGCAATCATGGCTGTTACATCGTATCTATGGCCAATGTTTGCCGCTGGATGGCCGAACAGGCCGAAGGCATGGGCGTTGAGATATTCCCTGGCATGTCCTGTTCCGAACTGGTGTTCGGTGACAATGGTGAAGTAAAGGGCGTGGTTGCCGGCGAATTCGGCAAGAACGCCGACGGCACCCCATCAGCCGCTTACGAACCAGGGATGATCCTGAACGGCAAATATGTGTTCCTGTCCGAAGGTGCGCGCGGCAGCCTGTCAAAAGAGGTGATTGCCAAATACGGGCTGGATGCGGATTGCGATTACGCAAAATTCGGCCTTGGCATGAAAGAAATCTGGGAGATTGATCCAGACAAGCACCGCGAAGGCACTGTGACACACACAATGGGCTGGCCTTTGGGTGGTAATGCCGGTGGCGGATCGTTCATCTATCACGCTGACAACAATCAGGTTTTTATCGGCTTTGTGGTGCATCTGAATTACCAGAATCCCTATCTTTCACCCTATAACGAATTCCAGCGATTCAAGCATCATCCGATGGTGGCTGAATTGTTGAAAGGCGGTAAACGGGTGGCTTACGGCGCCCGCGCCATTACCGAGGGCGGCTGGCAATCGATCCCCAAGGTTTCGTTCCCGGGTGGGGCGTTGCTGGGCTG
>WFNH01000102.1 GCA_015488685.1 Marinosulfonomonas sp. | reverse complement strand
GCCGTCAGCCGATGGTCGATCTGGTGGTTGGCCCGCAGACCTATCACCGTCTGCCCGACATGATGAAACAGGTCGAGGCAGGGGAAAAGGCACTGGATACGGATTTTCCCCTGGAAGACAAATTCGAACACCTGCCGGACCGCCCTTTGCCGCGTCGCGCGCCATCGGCGTTTTTGACCGTGCAAGAGGGCTGCGATAAATTCTGCGCCTTTTGCGTGGTGCCCTACACCCGCGGGGCCGAAGTTTCGCGCCCGCCCGAACGTATCTTGCGCGAGGCGCGGGAGCTGGTGCGGCGCGGGGTAAAGGAAATCAATTTGCTGGGGCAGAATGTGAATGCCTATAACGGCGGCGACTGGACGCTGGCGCAACTGATCTGGGCGCTGAACGATGTGGACGGGCTGGAACGCATCCGCTTTACCACCAGTCACCCCAACGACATGTCCGATGATCTGATCGCGGCGCATGGCGAGTGCGAAAAACTGATGCCCTATCTGCATTTGCCGGTGCAATCGGGCAGTGACAAGGTGCTGAAGGGAATGAACCGTCAGCACACCGCCGAACACTATATCCGCCTGATCGAACGCATCCGCGCCGCCCGCCCCGACATCCTGATTTCGGGCGATTTCATCGTCGGCTTCCCCGGCGAAGAGGATGAGGATTTTGAGGCAACGATGGATCTGATCCGTGAAGTGAACTACGGGCAGGCCTATTCGTTCAAATATTCCGCCCGCCCGGGCACTCCTGCCGCCGAGCGCAGTTTTGTTTCGGCCGAGGTGGCGAATGACCGCCTACAACAGTTGCAAGCCCTGCTGACCAAACAACAACGCGCCTTGCAAGAGACGATGGTGGGGCAGGAGGTGGACGTTCTGTTTGAAAAGAAAGGCCGCCTTGCCGGACAGATGATCGGTAAAAGCCAGCATTTGCATGCGGTGCATGTGGCGGGGCCGGATTTGCAGGCTGGTGAAATCCGGCGGGTTCGGGTGGTGAACAGCGAAACAAATTCGCTGGGCGGCGAATTACTGTAGGCGAAAAAGTAACCCTGTTGTGAAATGATCCGATTGCACCTTGCGCGCATGCGTCCAAGTTGGCACCATCGCGGGGCAAGTTTTGATAAACGGAGATTTGATTGGCCATAAGCGCAGCAACACCGCCGGATGCCCCGAAAGAGGTACTGCTGGAATTTCCCGACAACCGTCTATTGATCGACCTTTGTGGCGAATATGACCGCAACCTTGCCCATATCGAACAACAGTTTTCCATCCAGATTGCACGCCGTGGCAACCGGCTGGCCTTGATTGGCGAAGAGGACGCGGCCCTTGCCGCTGCCCGTGTGCTGAACGCGCTATATGCGCGGCTGGAAAGCGGTCGGCCGCTGGAAATGGGCGATGTCGAAGGCGAAATCCGAATGGGGGATTCCGCGATGATCGACGAGGCCCCTGATGGCGAACAGATCGAGATGTTCAAGGGCGGGCCGGTGGAGATCCGTACCCGCAAGAAGCTGGTCGAGCCGCGCACAGAGGCACAGAAGGCCTATGTCAAATCCCTGTTCGAAAACGAGCTGTGTTTCGGCATCGGTCCAGCTGGCACCGGCAAAACCTATCTGGCAGTTGCGGTCGGGGTGAACCTGTTTCTGGACGGCAAAGTGGACAAAATCATCCTGTCGCGCCCCGCGGTCGAGGCGGGCGAGCGGCTGGGCTTTTTGCCCGGTGACATGAAGGACAAGGTCGATCCCTATATGCAGCCGCTGTATGACGCCCTGTCGGATTTCCTGCCCGGCAAACAGGTGGCCAAACTGATCGAGGACAAACGGATCGAGATTGCACCGCTGGCGTTTATGCGCGGACGCACACTGTCCGAGGCATTTGTGGTGTTGGACGAGGCGCAGAATGCAACGTCCATGCAGATGAAAATGTTCCTGACCCGTCTGGGCAAGGGCAGCCGGATGGTGGTGACGGGGGATCGCTCGCAGGTCGATTTGCAGCGTGGTGTTGTCAGTGGTCTGCACGAGGCTGAACGCCTGTTGAAGGGGATCAAGAAGATCGACTTCAATTATTTCACCGCGCGTGACGTGGTGCGCCATCCGCTGGTGGCCAAGATTATCGAGGCCTATGACGCTGATGACGGCTGATTTCATCGGGGTGAATATCGAGGATGAGCGCTGGCAGGCGCTGGATATCGAGGCGCTGGCACAGCGGGCTTGCGGGGCGGCTTTGCAACATCTGGGGATTGATCCGGACGGGTTTGAAATTGGCCTGCTGGCCTGCAATGATGCACGCATTGCCGATCTGAACGCCGAATTTCGCGGCAAAGGGGTGCCAACCAACGTGTTGTCGTGGCCAAGCGAGGAGCGGGCGCGGCCGGGGGAGCACCCATTGCCGCCCGAGCCGGACCAAAGCGGGATGCCCGTGGAATTGGGCGATATTGCGATTTCCTATGAGACTTGCGTGCGCGAGGCGGCCGAGGGTGGCAAGGAAATAACCGACCATGTGACGCATTTACTGGTGCATGGGGTGCTGCATCTGTTGGGTTATGATCACATATCCGATCAGGATGCCGCGATAATGGAAGGATTAGAGGGCGAAGTGCTTGGCAAACTGGGCATTTCCGACCCATATAGGGTGCAGGACACATGATGTCCGCAGATTTGGAAAGGAAAAATGGGCGACACCACCGACGGCTCCTCTAACGCGGCGCAAAGCGCGCGGGACGGACAACACAGCAGGCAACGCGGCTTTTTCGGCCGCCTGATGGCTGCCCTTGGCCCCACCAACACAGCTGGCAATGACTGCGAGGCACAGACAGGTCAGGCCGCGCCCGCCACAGATGTGCGCGGTATGTTGAATCTGCGGCGCATGTCGCTTGAAGATGTAGCGGTGCCCAAGGCTGAAATTGTGGCGGTGCCCGAGGACATCAAGAAGGATGATCTGGTGCAGCTGTTTCGCAAAACCGGCCTGACGCGGATACCGGTTTACAAGGAAACGCTGGATACGCCCGTGGGGCTGGTGCACCTGAAGGATTTCGCATTGAAACACGGGTTCAATGGCGCTGGTGGGCGGTTCAGCCTGAAAAAACTGCTGCGCCCGCTGCTGTTCGCACCGCCTTCGATGCCGATCGGGGTGTTGCTGCAAAAGATGCAGGCAGACCGGATTCACATGGCGCTGGTGATTGACGAATACGGCGGGGTGGATGGTCTGGTCACACTCGAGGATCTGGTGGAACAGGTGATCGGCGAGATCGAGGATGAACACGATCTGGAAGAGGATCAGTTCTGGATCAAGGAAGGGCCGGGGTGCTATCTGGCACAGGCACGCACGCCGCTGGAAGAATTCGAAGCCGAGATCGGGCGCCGTCTGGTGGACGAGGAAGAGGAAGAGGAGATCGACACATTGGGCGGTCTGGTGTTCCTGCTGTCGGGCCATGTGCCCGCACGGGGCGAAGTGGTGGTGCATCCTGACGGGCCGGAATTCGAGGTGGTCGATGCCGATCCGCGCCGGATCAAACGGTTAAGGGTGCGATTGCCCGAGAGCAATAAAGGGGCCTGACGGGCGGGGCGAAATCTTTGCAAGATTTCGTCTGTTTTCTTTCAAAGAAAACAGGGTCGCGCGCGTAGGGCAGGAAATGCGGGATGGACGGGTTTGCAACAGATTAAAACGTGGCAAAGGATAACCCTTGCCCTGCTGGGCGGGGCGCTGACAGGTCTGGGGCAGGCGCCTTTCGGGCTGGTCTGGCTGGCGTTGATCGGGTTGGCCGGCGGGTTCTGGCTGTTTCAAACCACGGTGACAACACGGCAGGCGGGTTGGACCGGCTGGACCTTTGGTGTTGGCTATTTCGCGCTGGTTCTGAACTGGATTGTCGAGCCGTTTCTGGTAGAACCCGAGGTTTACGGCTGGATGGCCCCTTTTGCCCTGATCGGCATGGCGGCCGGCATGGCGCTGTTTTGGGCACTGGCGTTCTGGCTGGCACGCTGGCAGGGGCGCGGGATTGCATTGGCGGTGTTCTGGGCCGGTGCCGAGGTTCTGCGCAGTGTGATCCTGACGGGGTTCCCGTGGGGATTGCTGGGATATATCTGGCTGGATACCGGAATAGCGCAGTTTGCCAGCCTGATTGGCCCGCATGGATTAACCTTGCTGACATTGACAGGCGTCTGGGCATTGATCACAGCGTTGGGGCACCACAAGAGAATAATTCTGGTGCCGGTTGTGGCGATTGTGGCCGCTGGGTTGCTGTATCTGGGCAATGGACAGGCGGCCTCCAAATTGCTGTATCTGGCCAAGAACAACGGCAATTTTGACTCAAGGTTTGTCCGCTTGGTCCAGACGAACGCACCGCAACATGAAAAATGGAACCGCGAGATGATACCGGTTTTCTTTGACCGCAATTTGCAGTTCACCGCCGCCATATCCGATAAGAAACCCGATCTGATTATCTGGCCCGAAACCTCGGTTCCTTATCTGCTGAACAGTGCAGAAGGGGCGCTGGAGGTGATTGCCGGTGCCGCGGAAGGGGTGCCGGTGGTGCTGGGGATGCAGCGGCGCGGGGATGCGGGGCAGTATTACAATTCGCTGGTGTTGCTGGGGGCGGACGGCGCGGTGGCGGATATTTATGACAAAAGCCATCTGGTGCCCTTTGGCGAATATGTGCCCGGTGGCTGGCTGGCGGCAAAACTGGGGCTGAACGGTTTTGCGGCGCAGGGTGGCTTCGGGTTTGAATCCGGTGACGGTTTGCGCCCGATTGGCATTCCCGGTCTTGGCCGTGCCTTGCCGCTGATTTGTTACGAGGCGATTTTCCCCGAAGAGGTGGGTGGGGTAAGCGAACGGCCCGACTGGTTGTTGCAAATCACCAATGATGCCTGGTTCGGCAACCTGACCGGCCCGCAACAGCATCTGGCACAAGCACGGTTTCGCGCGATCGAACAGGGCCTGCCGCTGGTGCGTGCCGCCAATACCGGTATTTCTGCTGTGATTGATGCGCGCGGGCAGATTACCGCAATGCTGGGACTGGGGGTTGCCGGATATCTGGATGCTCCGCTGCCACACGGTTTGCCACCAACGCCATATTCCCGCACGGGCGATTGGCCTGTCGAACTGTTACTGATTGTCGCCGCAGGTCTGCTATTGCTAAAAAGACGCAGGTTTATTGGTTGACCCCGTCGTGCCTGCCCCTTATCGGGTATGGATCAAACCGCTACAACGGCTTCCTGACGTGGCGGTGTAACTTATCACTGGAGCACTATTCATGTCCCGTCAGAACTTTACCTTCACCTCGGAATCCGTTTCCGAAGGTCATCCCGACAAGCTGTGCGACCGCATTTCAGACGCTGTTCTGGATGCTTTTCTGGCCGAAGAGCCGGAAGCCCGCGTTGCCTGCGAAACATTTGCGACCACAAACCGTGTGGTCATCGGCGGCGAGGTTGGCCTGTCGGACAAATCCAAGCTGAACGAATATCTGGGCAAGATCGACCAGATCGCCCGCGACTGCATCAAGGATATCGGTTACGAGCAAGAGCATTTCCACTGGAATACCGTCGAGGTGACAAACCTGTTGCACGGCCAGTCCGCGCATATCGCGCAGGGTGTGGATGCCGCTGAAGGCAAAGACGAAGGTGCTGGCGATCAGGGCATCATGTTCGGCTATGCAGTGGACGAAACGCCGGAACTGATGCCGGCCCCGATCCAGTATTCCCATGCCATCCTGCGCCGTCTGGCCGAGGTGCGCAAAGACGGTACCGAGCCGACATTGCGCCCGGATGCAAAATCGCAGATTTCACTGCGCTATGAAGATGGCAAACCGGTCGAGGTGACCTCGATCGTGCTATCAACACAGCATTCCGAGGAATGCCAGACATCGGACGATATCCGCGCGATTGTCGAACCTTATATCCGCGAGGTACTGCCATCGGGATGGATTACCGAGGCCACAAAATGGTGGGTCAACCCGACCGGCACCTTTGTGATTGGCGGCCCGGACGGGGATGCGGGCCTGACCGGCCGTAAAATTATCGTTGACACCTATGGCGGTGCCGCACCGCATGGTGGCGGGGCGTTTTCGGGTAAAGACCCGACCAAGGTTGACCGCTCGGCGGCCTATATCGCCCGTTATCTGGCGAAAAACGTGGTGGCCTCGGGGCTGGCGAAACGCTGTTCGATCCAGCTGTCCTATGCCATCGGTATCGCGCGACCCTTGTCGATTTATTGTGATACATTCGGCACCGGCGAAGTGCATGATTCCGTGATCGAAAAAGCGATTGATCAGGTGATGGACCTGACTCCGCAGGGTATCCGCACCAAATTACAGATGAACCGCCCGATCTATGCCCGCACGGCTGCCTATGGCCACTTTGGCCGCGCCCCCGAAGCGGATGGTGGGTTTTCATGGGAAAAAACCGATCTGGTAGATGCGCTGAAAAAGTCAGTATAATCAAGGGAAAACTCTGATTATAACAAGAAAAAACTTTACAAGAGGCGGACATGATGTCTGCCTCTTGTTTTTGTTTCGAGCATTGGGAAATCTGTATACCCGAGCATATAGGCGGGGCCGGATAAACCACAGTTTATGGATTTCAGGACCATCTATTGCCTAGGTGGGTATTAACTGGATTGCATCGGGCAATCGTAAAAACACCATCTGGCAAAATATAATGGATACCTGCACTGAAAATCTGAATACTGTTGTCGTGTGGGACCCATACGTCCGGATTTTCCATTGGGGACTGGTGGCAAGTATTGCAGTTGCGGCTATTACCGGCTTTTTGTTGGGGCCTTACTGGATCCCTGTGCATGTGGTTGGCGCTTCCCTTGCTTTGGGGCTGATCCTGTTGCGGATCATCTGGGGGTTTTCAGGTGGCACTTATGCGCGCTTTTCAAGTTTTGTCATGGGGCCGCTACGCGTTCTGGGATATCTTGGCGATGTGCTGACGGGGCGCGAGACCCGTTATATCGGACATAACCCGCTGGGCGGGCTGATGGTTTTGGCGCTGCTGGCGGTTGTGATCATGCTGGGGTTTAGCGGCGCTGCTGTGTTGGGGGCATCCTCCAAGGCGGGGCCGCTGGCATTTGCCATTCCTTATAAGGACAGCGGCTGGCTGCGGGAGATTCACGAAACCCTTGCCTTGGGGCTGATGCTGTTGATCGCCCTGCATATCGCTGGCGTGGTTTTTGAAAGTCGCCGCCAGCGCGAAAATCTGGCGCGTTCGATGGTTACAGGTATCAAGGAACGCCGTGATGGGGATGTTATTTCTGTCCCGCGCGCGGGATTGGTTTCGCAGTCCATCCGTATCGGTGCAATTTGGCTGGGGGGAGCAGTGCTGATTGCAGGCTTGTCATTCCTGCCGGTGCCGCGCCCGCCGGTTGCCGAATATGATCCGCTGGTGGCCGAGGAATGTTCGGCCTGTCACATGCTGTATCACCCCAGCCTGTTGCCCGCGAAAGACTGGGAACACATCACTGCAACGCTTGCGGATCATTATGGCGAGGATGCCTCGCTTGATGATGAAAGCACGGCCAAAATCCGCGACTGGCTGATGGCGAATGCCGCTGAAACGGCGGATACACGCGCGGCCAATGTATTCCAGCTGAATCCGGCAGGGGGCATTAAGTCATTGACCGATACGGCCTTTTGGCGGGCGCGTCATCGGGGATTGTCGGACGCGATATTCAAAAGCAAAGCAGTTCGCGCGCGTTCAAATTGTGTTGCGTGCCATGAAGATGCCGAAAGTGGCTGGTTCAACCCGTTTCAAGTCGAAATTCCATGAGGAAGAGTAAGGAGTAATAGAATGAAAATTATCTATCTGGCCCTATCAGGCCTGCTGTTGGCGACAAGCGCCACGGCAGGGGACACCACGCCACAAAAACTGATTGCGGGCTTTGCGGCACAGGCGGGGTCGACCCCATCGGCCGCGCGTGGCAAGGCGTTTTTTACCGGCAAACATACCGGCGGCAAGCCGGAAACGCCCAGTTGTCTGACCTGCCACACCAGCAATCTGAAAGGCGTTGGTCACACCCGTGCCGGCAAGGAAATTGCCCCGATGGCCCATTCGGCCAATCCGCAACGGTTTACCGACAGCGCCAAAGTGGCCAAATGGTTCCGCCGCAATTGCAAAACCGTAACCGGCCGCGAATGTAGCGCCGCCCAGAAGGCCGATATTCTGGCCTATCTTTCAAGCATTTAAGGAAAGGATGCTATTATGAGACTTTGGAAAAATACGGCGGGGTTGTTCTGCGCGGGGCTGTCCCTTGTGGCGTTGGCCGCGACGACGCAAGGCGCGCTGGCCGAATCTGGGCGCAAGGCGTTTGAACGGGAATGTTCGGATTGCCACATGGCCTTTCCGGCGCAACTGATGCCCAAACGCTCGTGGCATTTGATTACATCGACACTGGATAACCACTTTGGGGAAGATGCCTCGCTTGATCCGGATGTGACCAAGAAAATCCAGGCCTATCTTGAGGCAAATGCCGCCGACACCGGCGGGCGCACGCGGGGTGCTTTGCGCGGGATCAAGGACAATGAAACGCCGGTGCGGATCACTGAAATGCCGTGGTGGGTCGGTATCCATAAATACGAGGTGCGCCCCAGCGCTTTCAAAGACCCGCGGGTGCGCAGCAAATCGAATTGCATGGCCTGTCACCGCGGGGCAAAACGCGGGAATTATGACGACGATTAGAGCGCATCCAATCTAATCGGAAAAGCGTATTCAGCGCGCAACCCGAGGCAACATTTGCATACGCAAATGCGTTCGGGTTGTGCGGTGGATGCAATTGGATTGGATTTGCTAATAAAGCATTGTGGGCTTGACCTTGGGGCGGCGTTTGGCAACAAGCCGCCCCATGACACAGAAAAAACAAGCACCCAAGCGCCCGCACCGCAATTTCTATGGCCGTCTGAAGGGCAAGGCCCTGCGTGAGAGTCAAAAGGTGTATCTGGATGAGGATTTGGCGAGGCTCTCACCAGGTGCCATAGGGTGGGATGAGAACCCCGATCGGGTGCCGCTGGATTTGAAAGCGCTGTTTGGCAGGCGGCCGGTGTGGCTTGAGGTCGGGTTTGGTGGCGGCGAGCATATGGTGCATCAGGCCGCCCAGAACCCCGATGTCGGGATCATAGGTTGTGAGCCGTATATCAACGGTGTGGCGATGCTGCTGGGTAAAATCCGCGAAGCCGGAGTAGATAACGTGGCGGTGCATCCCGGGGATGTGCGCGATATGTTCGATGTGCTGCCGGATGGCTCGATTGATAGGGCGTTTTTGCTGTATCCCGATCCGTGGCCAAAGGCGCGCCATCATCGCCGCCGGTTTGTGACACCTGAACATCTGGAACCCTTGGCGCGGGTGTTGAAAAAGGGTGCGATTTTCCGTGTAGCGACCGACATTCCCGATTATGTGCGCCAGACGATGGATCAGATAATGGCGCGGGATGATTTTGAATGGCTGGCCGAGGGGCCTGATGATTGGCGCAAACCGTGGAGCGACTGGATTTCCACCCGTTATGAAAAGAAGGCGCTGCGCGAAGGCCGGGTGCCCCATTATATGACATTCCGGCGGGTTTAGGCGTTGGTCCAAAGAGATTCTATGCCTCCGGCGGGGATATTTCAGGAACAAAGATGGATGGGCATGGCGCAGGGATTTGGCTTGGGCTATGCAGGGCGTAACGCAGTTTGACGAGGAATGTGCGATGTCAGGTCATGGTGAACCAACCCCGATGAAATCCCGAAAATGCGGCGCGCTAAAGGGTGTGGCCGAGGTGCCGGGGGACAAGTCGATCTCGCACCGGGCGCTGATTTTGGGCGCGCTGGCGGTGGGCGAGACAAGGATCACCGGATTGCTGGAAGGCGATGATGTGCTGGACACGGCACGGGCGATGCGCGCCTTTGGGGCCGATGTGATTGAACATGGCGGCGGCGAATGGTCGGTATTCGGGGCCGGGGTTGGTGGTTTTGCCGAGCCGGATAATGTGATTGATTGTGGCAATTCAGGCACCGGCGTTCGTTTGATTATAGGGGCGATGGCGACATCGCCGATCACCGCAACATTCACGGGGGATGCGAGTTTGCGCAGCCGTCCGATGGGGCGGATCACGGGGCCGGTCGGGCAATTCGGGGCGCAGGCCTATGGCCGTGTTGGCGGTCGGTTGCCAATGACGATTGTCGGTGCGGCCGATCCGGTGCCGGTGCGTTATGAAATGGAAGTACCCTCGGCGCAGGTGAAATCGGCGGTGTTGCTGGCTGGACTGAATACGCCGGGGCAAACGGTGGTGATCGAGAAAGAAGCCACAAGGGACCATACCGAGCGGATGCTGGCAGGGTTTGGCGCGGATATTTCAATCGAGGAAACAGATGAGGGGCGCGTGATCACCCTGACCGGTCAGCCGGAATTACAGGCGCAGGATATTGTGGTGCCGCGTGATCCGTCTTCGGCCGCTTTTCCTGTGTGCGCGGCGCTGATTGTCGAGGGTTCGGACATATTGGTGCCTGGTATCGGGCTGAACCCGACGCGTAACGGGTTATTTACTACGTTGCGGGAAATGGGCGCGGACCTGACCTATGAAAACGAACGTGTCGAGGGTGGCGAGCCGGTTGCCGATCTGCGGGCGCGCTATTCGCCCGATATGGTGGGGATCGAAGTGTCGCCGGAGCGTGCGGCCAGCATGATTGACGAATACCCGATCCTGTCGGTGGTGGCCGCCAATGCAACAGGCGCAACCGTGATGCGCGGTATCAAGGAGTTGCGGGTCAAGGAATGTGACCGGATCGACGCGATGGCACGGGGGCTTCAGGCCAACGGAGTGATGGTCGAGGAAGCCGAGGATATGCTGACAGTGACGGGGCAGGGCGCCGGATCGGTTGCGGGGGGTGGCATGTGCAAGACCCATCTGGATCACCGCATTGCGATGAGTTTCATGGTGTTGGGCATGGCCAGCCAGCGGCCGGTTTCGATAGACGACGGCGCGCCGATCACCACCAGTTTTCCGATCTTCGAGCCATTGATGACGGAATTGGGCGCGCGGCTGGAGCGCAGTAATTAGGAGACGACCGATGCGCCTGATTTTCTGGATGATGTTCGCGGTGATGCTGGGCGTTTATCTGGTAATGGTGTTGTGGTCTTTGCCGTTGATTGCAATGGATGCGGGTGGATTGCCAGCATTCGATATGCGCCCAACAGGGTATTCCTATGACGAAGCGCAGGCGTTTTTGGCGGCTTTATCGCCGGACGGTCGGGCGTTTTATCTGGATGTGCAGCAATGGCTGGATACGGCCTATCCGGCGTTGCTGGGGGTTACTTTGGTTATGGCCTTCGGGGTTTTGTTTCGCGGTGTGTTGCGCTGGGCTGCGATTGTGTTTGCGCTGGCGGGCGCTGTGTTCGACTATCTGGAAAACGCAGCCGTGGCGGAGATGTTGCGGGTGGGGTCCGAAGGGGTAACGCCGGATATGGTGGCAACGGCCAGCCGCTGGACACTGTTGAAGTCGGGCGCGGTGACGCTGGCCATGTTGATGCTGGTTGCAGCGCTGGCAATGCTGGTTTGGCGCAGGGTACGGAGGAAAGCATGACCACAGGTGGATGTTTATGCAGGGCGGTAACTTATGTGGTAAACGGGCCATTGCGCCCCGTGGTTGCCTGTCATTGCACCCAGTGCCGCAAGAACAGCGGGCATCATGTGGCGGCGACCTCGTGTCATCGGGATGATATTGAAGTGACGGGCAAGGTGACGTGGTATCAATCCTCGGGCACAGCGCGGCGCGGGTTTTGCGGGATATGTGGCAGCAACCTGTTTTGGGACGGGGCGGGGGTAAACCTGTCGATATTTGCGGGCACGCTGGACGGGCCAACAGGGATCAGGTTGGCGGGGCATATTTTCTGCGCTGACAAAGGGGATTATTACGAGTTGGAGGATGATCTGCCCAAGGCGGATGCGGATGATCCGGCGCTGACCACGATGGTTGGCGGGCAGGCGTAAAAAGGAAACGATATGGCGTTTACTGTAGCAATCGACGGGCCGGCGGCTTCGGGTAAGGGGACGATTTCGCGTGCGGTGGCGGATCATTTCGGCTTTGCCCATCTGGATACGGGGCTGTTGTATCGGGCTGTCGGGCGCAAGGTGCTGGAGGGGGTTGATCCGATCAAAGCGGCCAAAGAGTTGCAGGCCAAAGATTTGCAGCAAGATGATTTGCGCACCTCCAAGGTGGCGCAGGCGGCAAGCAAGGTGGCGGTGATCCCCGAGGTGCGGCAGGCGCTGCTGGATTTCCAGCGGGCCTTTGCGATGCGTAAAGGGGGGGCTGTGCTGGACGGGCGCGATATAGGCACGGTGATTTGTCCTGATGCGCAGGTGAAGCTGTTTGTCACAGCCAGTGACGAGGTGCGGGCCGAGCGGCGGTATCTTGAACTGGCGGCCAAAGGGCAGGATGTGACCCGTGAAGGGGTGCTAAAGGATTTGCAGGTGCGGGATAAACGGGACCGCGAAAGGGATGCCGCGCCGATGGTGGCGGCGGATGGTGCGCTGGTTCTGGACACAAGCGAGATGTCGATTGACGAAGCCGTAGCCAAGGCGGTGGCGGTGATCGAAGCGCGGTTTGCGGCAGGATGAATGGCTTGATCCGCGACACGGGAACCAGTGAAATTATTGTCCGTCGCGGCGGCGGCTGGGTGGATGGCGCGCGTGCCTACAAGATTGTCATCGACGGGATAATCGCTGGCAAGGTTTCTAAGAACGGAACATTGAGGTTAAAGGTTCCGGCTGGCGAACACGAGGTGATCGCACGGGTGGACTGGTGTGGCTCGCCTCCGGTTCAATTGTCTCTGAAACCCGGCGAGGTGGTCGAACTGGATGTCGTGAATGGATACGGGCTGTGGAAACTTGCGCTGGGGGTGACGTTCATTCTGCCGGGGATTTTTATGTTTACATTCGGGGCCAATAGATACCTGAAATTGGGGCTGATCGGTTAAGGCGGTTTTTGGCAGGCGAAACTTGCCACTGGCCCTTGCGTTACAGGCGTTCCCGCCCTATATAGCGCGGGTCGAAGGGCCGTCAGAGCCATAGCACATAATACGAGCAGGGTCGGGATTAACCTCCGGCCCTTTAGTATTATGTGGTTTTGTGTTGGGGCATCCCGATTCGACCAACGTCAACCTGAAAGACCGGCGGAGCCAACCGCACGGCCAGTAACATAAACGTAAGGAAACCGAGACCACATGGCTCACTCAGCATCTATGGAGGACTTCGAAGCCCTCTTGAACGAAAGCTTCGAAATTGACACACCCAAAGAAGGGTCTGTCGTAAAAGGCAAAGTTATCGCAATCGAAAGCGGTCAGGCCATCATCGACGTAGGCTATAAAATGGAAGGCCGCGTCGACATTAAAGAATTCGCAAATCCCGGTGAAGAACCCGAAATCGCAGTTGGCGACGAAGTAGAAGTATTTCTGCGTCAGGTCGAGAACTCCAAGGGCGAGGCTGTTCTCAGCCACGAAATGGCCCGTCGCGAGGCCGCCTGGGATCGTCTGGAAAAAGCATACGCTGACGAAGAACGCGTTGACGGTGCCATCTTTGGCCGCGTCAAAGGCGGCTTTACTGTCGATCTGGGCGGCGCTGTTGCGTTCCTGCCAGGATCGCAAGTTGACGTGCGCCCCGTGCGTGACGCTGGCCCCCTGATGGGTCTGAAGCAGCCGTTCCAGATTTTGAAAATGGACCGTCGTCGTGGCAACATCGTTGTATCGCGTCGTGCTATCCTTGAAGAATCCCGTGCCGAACAGCGCGCCGAGGTTATCGGCAAGCTGGCCGAAGGGGATACCATCGAAGGGGTGGTCAAGAACATCACCGAATACGGTGCGTTTGTTGATCTTGGCGGTGTTGACGGGCTGTTGCACGTCACCGACATGGCGTGGCGTCGTGTGAACCACCCGTCCGAAATCCTGACAATCGGTGAAACGATCAATGTTCAGGTGATCAAGATCAACAAGGAAACCCACCGCATCAGCCTTGGCCTGAAACAGTTGCAGGATGATCCCTGGTCGCAGGTCGAAGCCAAATTCCCGCTGGAATCTGTGCACACTGGCCGCGTGACCAACATCACCGACTACGGCGCATTCGTCGAGCTGGAGCCGGGTGTCGAAGGGCTGGTTCACGTTTCCGAAATGTCCTGGACCAAGAAAAACGTCCATCCGGGCAAGATCGTTTCCACTTCTCAAGAAGTCGAAGTCATGGTTCTGGAAATCGACAGCGCCAAGCGCCGTGTTTCCCTTGGCCTGAAGCAGACCATGCGCAACCCGTGGGAAGTGTTTGCAGAAACACACCCCGCCGGCACCGAAGTCGAAGGCGAAGTCAAGAACATCACCGAATTCGGTCTGTTCATTGGTCTGGACGGCGACATCGACGGTATGGTTCACCTGTCGGATCTGACATGGGAAGGCCGTGGCGAAGATGTAATCGGCGATTTCCACAAAGGCGATGTGGTCAAAGCGGTTGTTACCGAAGTTGACGTTGAAAAAGAACGCATTTCCCTGTCGATCAAAGCCCTGGACGGTGATCCGTTCGAAGGTGCGACCGATGGCGTGAAGCGCGGTTCGATCATCACTGTCGAAGTAACCTCGATCGAGGATGGCGGCATCGAAGTGACTTATGAAGGCATGAAATCCTTCATCCGTCGCTCCGACCTGTCGCGTGATCGTGCCGAGCAGCGCCCCGAGCGCTTCCAGGTTGGCGACAAAATCGACGTTCGCGTCACCAACATCGATGCAAAAACCCGCCGTTTGGGTCTGTCGATCAAAGCGCGCGAGATTGCCGAAGAGAAAGAGGCCGTGGCACAATACGGCTCCTCCGACTCGGGCGCATCTCTGGGTGACATTCTGGGCGCAGCCCTGAAGGGTGACGACGAAAAATAAACCCACATAGGGTAACAAGATTTGGGCGGCCCTGTGTGATGCAGGGCCGCCTTTTTCATGCGAATCGGCAGAAGTCTGTGAAAGGCAACACGCGCCATAATTCGGGCCGCAAACCCGAAAAACGGCCACTTGCGACGTAATATCGCTCTAAATCAGCACATTAGCCTGAAGTTTTCTTCTGATTGCCCCTGCAATTTGTTTCTCAAATGAAAAATTTCCGCTTATAGTCGGTGGGATAGTCGCGCATCAGCTGCCTTTGCAAAGCTATCTGCAAAAATTTTATTCTCGGGGGACGGAACGGATGATCAGATCAGAGTTGGTTCAGAAAATTGCGGATGAAAATCCACATCTTTATCAACGGGACGTCGAGCGTATCGTCAACACCATCTTCGAAGAAATCATCAACGCGATGGCCGATGGTAACCGTGTCGAACTGCGTGGCTTCGGCGCCTTTTCGGTGAAAAAGCGCGACGCGCGGATCGGTCGCAATCCACGCACCGGTGAATCCGTTAAGGTCGAGGAAAAACATGTGCCGTTCTTCAAGACCGGTAAGCTGTTGCGGGACCGTCTGAACGGTAAATAATCGGGGTTAGTTCCCATGCGTTACATTCGATATGCTTTTATTCTGGCCCTTGCGGTTTGTTTGCTGACCATTGCGATGGCTAATCGCGCATCGGTCACACTGCATCTTCTGCCCGAAGAATTGGCAGGGTTCGCCTTGCTGCCCAATACGCTGGAATTGCCGCTGTTCGTGATCATTTTCCTGGGGATCGTCGCCGGTCTGCTGATCGGCTTTGTCTGGGAGTGGTTCCGCGAGCACAGAATTCGTGCTGAAGCCGTTCGTGCGCAACGTGACGTGAAAAAGCTTGAGCGGGAAGTGGTGCGCCTGAAGGGTGACAAGGCGGATGACAAGGATGAAATCCTTGCCCTGCTTGAGAAGAGCGCCTGAACAGGCTAAAGCCCCTTTATGGCACATGAAACCAAAGTCAAAATCTGCGGGCTAAGCACACCGTATCATGTTGCTGCGGCTGTTGCTGCGGGGGCAGGGTATTTGGGGTTTGTGTTTTTCCCGAAATCGCCGCGTAATGTCAGCATTGCGCAGGCCCGAAATCTGGCGGTTGATGTGCCGATCGGCGTGGCCAAGGTGGCGCTGGTGGTGAATGCGGACAATGCCACGCTGGATGCTATTCTGGAGGCTGTGCCGCTGGATATGTTGCAGTTGCACGGTTCGGAAACTGTTGAACGGGTGGCCGAGGTAAAACAGCGCTACGGGTTGCCGGTGATGAAGGCCGTGGGCGTTGCGGATGAAAGCGATCTGGCCGCATTGGACGAATACGGGCTGGTGGTCGATCAGTTGCTGGTGGATGCAAAGCCGCCCAAGGGCGCGATTCTGCCCGGCGGCAATGGTTTGGCGTTTGACTGGCGTTTGATTGCGAACCGGCGCTGGTTTGCGCCGTGGATGCTGGCCGGTGGGCTGACCCCTGCCAATGTGGCCGAGGCGGTGCGCCTGACGGGCGCGCGGCAGGTGGATGTTTCCTCGGGCGTGGAAAGCGCGCCGGGGGTAAAGGATGAAAAATTGATCGCAGGCTTTATCAGGGCTGCGCAGGGAGAAGCAGGATGAACGACCGGATAAACAGCTACAAAACTGGCCCCGACGAAAACGGCCGCTTTGGCAATTTTGGCGGGCGGTTTGTATCGGAAACCCTGATGCCGCTGATCCTGTCACTGGAAGAGCAATATGAGCGCGCCAAGACGGATGACAGTTTCTGGGCCGAGATGAATGATCTATGGACCCATTACGTTGGCCGCCCCAGCCCGCTGTATTTCGCCGAACGGCTGACAGAACATCTGGGTGGGGCCAAGGTTTATCTGAAACGGGACGAGTTGAACCACACCGGCGCGCACAAGATCAACAATGTGCTGGGCCAGATCATTCTGGCACGTCGCATGGGCAAAACGCGCATCATCGCCGAAACCGGCGCGGGGCAACATGGGGTGGCGACGGCCACAGTTTGCGCCAAATTCGGTTTGAAGTGCGTTATTTATATGGGCGCACATGATGTAGAGCGCCAATCCCCAAATGTGTTCCGGATGAAGCTTCTAGGAGCCGAGGTTGTGGCCGTAACATCCGGTCGCGGCACCCTGAAGGACGCGATGAACGACGCGATGCGTGACTGGGTGACCAATGTGGACGATACATTCTATTGCATCGGCACGGTGGCCGGTCCGCACCCCTATCCGGCGATGGTGCGTGATTTTCAGGCGATTATTGGCAAAGAAGCCAAAGAACAGATGCAAGCCGCCGAGGGGCGTTTGCCCGATACGCTGGTTGCAGCCATCGGTGGTGGCTCGAACGCGATGGGGCTGTTTTTTCCGTTTCTGGATGACGCCAGCGTCAACATCATCGGGGTCGAGGCCGGCGGCAAAGGCGTGAATGCCAAGATGGAGCATTGCGCATCATTGACCGGTGGCCGCCCTGGTGTTCTGCACGGCAACCGCACCTATTTATTGCAGGACGATGACGGGCAGATATTGGAAGGGTTCTCGATCTCGGCCGGTCTGGATTACCCGGGTATCGGCCCCGAACACAGCTGGCTACATGATATTGGGCGCGCGCAATATGTGTCGATCACCGATGTCGAGGCGCTTGAGGCGTTTCAGCTGTGTTGCGAGCTGGAAGGCATTATTCCGGCGCTGGAACCAAGTCACGCGCTGGCCCATGTGATGAAAATTGCACCCGATTTGCCCAAGGACCATCTGATCTGCATGAATATGTGCGGCCGGGGCGACAAGGATATTTTCACCGTGGCCAAGGCGCTGGGTGTGGATATGGATACAGGAGCCTGAGCGCATCTGAAGGTTGTAAACTTTGGTTTAGTGGGTAAAGATCAGTCTAAATAAACCTGTGTCCAATATAAACAGTTTTAGTGCTATGCCTATATGCCCGTAAATGGCCCTGTTTGGGGTATTATATGGAATGGGAAGGATAGACAGGGTATCGGATGTTAAAACGCATCATAATCATACTGGTATTGCTATCGCCCATTGCTGCACCCGGCAATGCGAACCCGATTGCCGATAGCGCTGTATCGCAGTTGCGCGACCAGGGGTATAACGACATTCAGGTTCAGCGAACGCTGCTTGGACGGATACATATTACAGCCATTAGCGACAGCAACCGGCGCGAAATGGTTATCCACCCGATTACCGGCGAGATAATGCGTGACAGGTGGTGGGCGGTAGATGATGCAGCAAACCCGCCAACACCAATCTCGATCGACCCTGAGGGCGAAGATCAGGGGGCAGCATCCGGCGAAGGTGGGGAGGAAGGCGAGGGCGGAAGTGGCTCAGGTGATGGCTCTGGCGATTCAGGCGATGGTTCTGGCAGCTCGGGTGACGGTTCGGGTGACGGCGGTGGTGAAGATGGTGATGGTGGTGAAAGTGGTAACGATTAACTGCGATTTGGTCTCTAAAAGGAATGTGCCGCGTGTCAGATAAAAATATAATCCTGATAGCCCTGATCATCCAAGTGTTATGCGCCATGTTTTTTATAGCGGATATGGCATCTACGGTATTTGGTCTTGCCCTGATTCCGTCCAGTTGGATGGTTTATGAGTGGATGGAAATCTCTGCTGCTTTCGGGCTGGTCATCGGATCGATCATTAGCGCAATCGCCTTTCGCCGCGCACATAAGCGGCGCGAACGGGTCGAGTTGCAGCTTAAAGCAGCATCAGGTGCTTTTATGGAAATGCTGAATGACAAGCTGGCAGAATGGGGACTAACCCCGGCCGAACAGGATGTAGCGTTATTTGCCATAAAAGGGTTTTCGACCAAGGAAATATCGGAAATGCGCAATACTTCCGAAGGGACAATCAAGGCCCAGACCAATGCGATTTACCGCAAAGCGGGTGTCAGTGGTCGGCCGCAGCTGCTAAGCCTGTTTATTGACGATTTGATGGGCGACGCGCTGGTTGGTGAATAAAATATCCCGAAACCCACATGCGACATTTTGGCCACATTTGGCAATCCGCAGGCTACAGATAACTATTTTTTCGGTTGCTTCGAATCCGTAAGCGGCGCATATGCCGCCTCCCGCTTGATGCGGATCAGACCTTAGCGGTTCGGGTTTTACCCCGTCCGGTGCGGACCGGCCCTGCCGATACTGTATGCCAAGGCTGTGATGTAGATGTGGGGCAGAGGCTCAAACCCTCTTGTTGATGTGGCTCATCAGGTAGAGCGATAGATCTGTAATCTATATGTAGCGGGTTCGAATCCCGTCATCAAACCCTGGGAAAAGATGCGTCAGCATCAAACAGGTTCGAATCCTGGTTCCGCTGCGAAAGCAGCTTGCAATTTGGATGTCGGGGTTATCCTGTCGGGGTGGCCTTGCGCCAGTGGTGTGCCTTTGGGCGTGCTACCAGCAACGGGCTTGCCACGGCTCTGGCCTTTGGCCGCAATGTGGGTGACGACCGCGGGTGTTTGCGCCCGGCATCGGGGTTTTCGAACGCCTTTGCCGCGCGCATTCCACCCAACGCCCGCTCCCCGCTTTGCCGCGAAAGGGCATGGCATGGACGGCACCGGCATCCTTTCACCGCCCCGGTTTTGGGGCCTCAACCCGCCAATAATGGCATTTCAAACAAGGAGTTATCGCTTTGCGACGACGATAATGGAACGATGCGAAAAGGAGACTGAAAATGAGAGATGTGATTGAAAAACTGCTGGGTTACCAGCGCGTGACTGTAACCGAAACCCAACGGGCGCTTGTGCTGGAAAAGGGACGGTTTGCCGATATTCTGGGGCCGGGCGAACACCGGCTGAAGCTGCGGAATGTCACGATACAGATGCATGATCTTAGTGGCCCCCGTTTCGTATCGGTCTATGAAGATGCGCTGCTGCGCGAACGCCCCGATCTGGTTGATGCGCATCTGACTGTGGTGCGCACCAAAGCTGACGAACTGGCGATTGTGGCCCGCGATGGCCGCGCTTACGAGTTGGTCACACCGGATCACCGCGCGGTTTACTGGAAGGATGCCGCCGAATGGTCGGTCGAGCGCCTAGATGTTTCGGACAGCCACGAGGTGGATGCAAAACTGGCGCAACGTCTGATGCGATCGGGCCTGGCCAAACATATGACCTCGGTTGAAGTGGCCGAGGGGCGGGTCGGTATCCTGACGATTGACGGGGTGCAGGCGCGGGTTCTGGAGGCCGGAACCTACTGGTTCTGGATGCTGGGCCGCAAACATCTGGTCAAGCTGGTGGATACCCGCTGGCAGAGCATGGATGTAAGCGGACAGGAGATCCTGACCAAAGACCGCGTTTCGTTGCGGGTGAACCTGTCGGCAGAATACCGTGTGGTTGATCCGGAACTGGCGGTTGGCGCGGTCAAGGATTTCGCCGAAGCCCTGCATCGGGCGTTGCAACTGGCGTTCCGTAAAACGCTGGGCGCACTGACGCTGGATACGTTGCTGGCAGACAAGGTATCGGTTGATACCGAAGCAGCCGCAAGGGTGCGCGCCGAAATGGCGCGGGTCGGTGTCGAGGTGGGCGAGATCGCGTTGAAAGACGTGATCCTGCCCGGCGAGATGCGCGAGATCCTGAACCGTGTGGTCGCGGCGCAAAAAGAGGCCGAGGCAAACATGATCCGCCGGCGCGAGGAAACCAACGCCACGCGGTCGCTGTTGAACACGGCCAAGGTGATGGCCGAGAACCCTGTGATGCTGCGCCTGAAAGAGCTTGAGGCGCTGGAAGGCATCGCTGGCAAGGTCGAGCGTCTGACGGTCCACAACGGGACCGACGGGTTGATGAACGACCTTGTGCGGCTACGCGTTTAACAAAAAGGCCCCGTCCGGGAAATCGGGCGGGGCTGTTTTTTGTCAGATCAGTGTGTCCCGATAGTTGTGCTTTTCAAGCAGTTCCAGCGGGATAATCTCCAGCGCCCGTTTATGCGTCGCGGTCAGGTTGACCTTTGGCGCGCAATCTTCGTCAACGGCTTGCAAAAACCGGCTGGCGCACAGGCACCATTGATCACCGGCCTTCAGCCCGCTGAAATTGAATTCGGGGCGGGGTGTGGATAAATCGTTTCCCAGATATTTGGAGAAGGCCAGAAATTCATCGGTCATGATCACACAAACCGTATGGCTACCTTTGTCCTCGTTACAGGTATTGCAGGCCCCGTCGCGAAAGAAACCCGTCAACGGATCCATCGAGCAGGGCGCAAGTGCTCTGCCATAGACATTCACGGAGGGGTGCTTTTCCATTTTGGCTCCAATATACGGGTTCATTTCATGTATAGCCTATATCAGCTCTGTTTTCTTCCCTGAAAATTGTGACAACCTGACTATCAAGCAGACGGGTTCGGATTTTAAGTTACCCGCGATAGCCGCTTGACCATATCCTGCCGATCCAATAGTAATCGCCACCTGTAAGCGGGCGTTGTGTAGTGGTAAGACCTTAGCCTTCCAAGCTAATGACGCGGGTTCGATTCCCGCCGCCCGCTCCAGAAACCCGGCCTTGTCTGCCTGTGACGATCCATCACTTGTCCTGCGTGCATCAAAGTTTTATGACGCAATCCTGAACAAGCGAACAAGGACGGATAATCATGGCACGCGGCAGCACCCCTGAAATGGACAAACGCGAGAAATCCAAAAAGGTCAGTGCGCTGTCTGGCTTGGTTCCTTTCTTGCGTCCTTATAAAATGATGGTGGTGCTATCCGGCATTGCGCTGGTGTTAACCGCAACGATTTCCCTGATATTGCCAATGGCTGTGCGCCGCGTGGTTGACGGGTTCGGCGAAGGCAATGCGTCGCTACTGGACCAGTATTTCGGGGCGGCACTGGCAATTGCCGGTGCTTTGGCCGTTGGCACGGGCCTGCGTTATTATCTGGTAACACGCCTTGGGGAACGGGTGGTCGCGGATATCCGTAAAGCGGTGTTTGACCGTGTGATCACCCTTAGCCCGGCGTTTTATGAACGCATCATGACTGGCGAAATCCTGTCGCGGATCACCACGGATACCACGGTGATCCAGTCGGTGATCGGCTCTTCCGTTTCGGTTGCCCTGCGCAATGTGCTGCTGCTGGTCGGGGGTATGGGCCTGATGCTCTATACCAGCGCCAAACTGACCGGTCTGGTGTTATTGATCGTGCCTGCGGTGATCATCCCGATTATCGTTCTGGGCCGTCGTCTGCGCAAACTCAGCCGCGAAAATCAGGACTGGATTGCCGCCAGTTCCGGCTCGGCGTCTGAATCCTTGGGGGCGGTGCAAACTGTTCAGGCCTTTACCCAAGAAGAGGCTACGGCCGAGGCTTTTAATGACGTTACCGAAAAAGCCTTTACCGCTGCCAGTCGGCGTATCGGCACCCGCGCAGTGATGACGATGATTGTGATTTTCCTGATCTTTAGCGGGGTTGTCGGCGTATTGTGGATTGGCGCACGTGATGTGCAATCCGAGGTGATGACGCCGGGCCAGTTGGTGCAGTTCCTGATCTATGCGATTTTGGTTGCCGGTGCCGTTGGCGCACTGTCGGAAATCTGGGGTGAATTGCAGCGCGCTGCGGGTGCAACCGAGCGGTTGATCGAGCTGCTGGAAACCGAGGATACAGTCAAGGACCCGGCCCAACCTGTTTTGCTGCCCAAACCTGCCAAAGGCGCTATCGCCTTTGAAGATGTCAGTTTTTATTATCCGGCCCGTCCCGAACATGCTGCACTGAATGGCGTTTCGGTCGATATCAAGGCCGGTGAAACTGTGGCGCTGGTGGGGCCATCCGGAGCCGGCAAATCCACCATTATCCAGCTTTTGCTGCGATTCTATGACCCCGAAACCGGACGTATCACAGTTGATGGTCTGGACCTGCGTGAAATGGCGCGGGGTGATTTTCGGCAGGCAATTGCGCTTGTGCCGCAAGACCCGGTTATCTTTGCCACTTCTGCGCGTGAAAACATACGGTTCGGTCGCCCCGGTGCAACAGACGCCGAGGTTGAAGAGGCCGCCAAAGCCGCTGCTGCCCATGATTTTCTAACCGCGTTGCCGGAAGGCTATGAAACCTATGTGGGTGAACGCGGTGTTATGCTGTCGGGGGGGCAAAAACAACGCATTGCGATTGCGCGCGCCATTCTGCGTGATGCGCCTATCCTGCTGCTGGACGAGGCAACGTCGGCATTGGATGCTGAATCCGAGCGTGCCGTGCAGCAAGCGGTTGAGCGGATGGCGGTTGACCGTACAACCCTGATCGTGGCGCACCGCCTGGCGACAGTTAAAAAGGCCGACCGTATACTTGTATTTGAAAACGGCCAGATTGTTGCCGAAGGCAGCCACAAGGATCTGGTGGCCCAGGGGGGGTTGTATGCACGCCTTGCCAAACTTCAATTCACAGACGGAATCGCTGCGGAATAGGTTTTCCGCAGCGTAGCCCTTGCGTGTCACGCCATTTCCGCGCATTTTTCTCTGTAACAAGTTCTGCACAACGCAGACACGGGGAGGAATGAATGACACGTTTTGCGACTTTGGATGATGTTCACGCGATCGAGAAAGAGGGCGCCTGGGAAGATCGCGATCTGCCTAGAACCATGTATCAGTTTCTGACACGAGTGGCGGAAAAGCACGGCAACCGCAATGCGGTATCGTTTCAGATTACATCCGGCCCCACAGACAAGGCCGAAACCCTGACATGGCGTGGGCTGCATACCAAAGTGGTGCAAACTGCAAATATGTTTCGTGGTATGGGTGTCGGTGAAAATGATGTGGTGGCCTATCTGCTGCCCAACAGCAATGAAACGGTAATAACGATGTTGGCGGGGTCTATCGCCGGTATCGTCAACCCGATCAACCCCTTGCTGGAGGCTGAACAGATTGCCTCGATTCTGCGGGAAACCGGTGCCAAGGTTTTGGTGACGTTGAAATCCTTTCCCAAAACCGACGTAGCGCAGAAGGCCGCCGAGGCCGTCGCGCTGGCCCCGAATGTGAAAACCGTGGTCGAGGTGGATTTACTGCGGTATCTTTCGCCGCCCAAAAGCTGGATTGCCGGACTGATCCGGCCGAAAAATCCGGTGACGCACAATGCGCGGGTGGTGAATTTCACCAAGGAAATGTCGCGCCAGAATACCACAATGGATTTCCCGGATTCAGATGGGGATCGTGTGGGGGCCTATTTCCACACCGGCGGCACCACGGGGATGCCCAAAGTGGCGCAGCATAAATATTCAGGTATGGTCTATAACGGCTGGTTGGGTGATACCCTGTTGTTCGATGAAAACGACACGCTGATTTGTCCGCTGCCCCTGTTCCATGTGTTCGCGGTGCAGGTGGTGTTGATGGCGGTGATTGCATCGGGTGCACATGTGGTGTTCCCGACACCGGCTGGTTATCGCGGGGAAGGGGTGTTCGACAACTTTTGGAAGCTGATCGAGCGCTACAAGGTCACATTCGTTATCACCGTTCCAACGGCCATTGCCGCCCTGATGCAGCGCCCCGTAGATGCCGATGTATCCAGTTTGAAAACGGCTTTTTCCGGCTCTGCCCCGTTACCTGTTGAACTATTCAACCGGTTTGAGAAAACCACAGGCGTTAATCTGGTCGAAGGCTATGGCCTGACCGAGGCAACCTGTCTGGTGGCAATCAACCCACTGGATGGCCAGAAAAAGATCGGCTCGGTCGGGTTGCCGTTCCCCTATACAGATGTGCGCATTCTGGATTGCGCCGAAGACGGAACCATAAAAAAAGAATGCGGCGCTGACGAGGTTGGCGAGATTTGCGTTTACAATCCGGGTGTGTTTCCGGGGAATACCTATACCGAAGCCGCGAAAAATGAGGGCCTTTATGCAGATGGGAAATACTTGCGCACGGGTGATTTGGGGCGGCTGGATGCCGACGGCTATTTGTGGATCACTGGGCGCGCCAAGGATCTGATTATTCGCGGTGGTCACAACATCGATCCTGCCGAGATTGAAGAGGCCCTCGCGGGGCACCCTGCTGTTGCCTTTGCAGGTGCAATCGGGCAACCGGACAGTTTTGCCGGCGAGTTGCCTTGCGTATATGTTGAATTGGTGGATGGGGCAGAGGCGAGCGTCGAGGAACTGACGGAATATGCCAACAAGCATGTTCACGAACGTGCCGCGCGCCCCAAACATCTGGAGATTCTGGACGAGTTACCGAAAACAGCAGTTGGAAAAGTGTTCAAACCGGATCTGCGCAAACGTGCAATTACGCGGGTATATAATGATGCTCTGAGCAAAGCAGGACTGGCCGCCGAAGTTATACGGGTTGTCGATAGTAAGAAACGCGGGTTGGTAGCGCAGATAGCCAAAACCGGAGATGTTGATGAAGAAGCGGTGGCTCACTTGCTAGGGGAATTTACCCGGCCTTGGGAATGGGTTGAGAAATGATCTATTTCATCCATTGACCGTCTATCAAAAGAAACGGCCCGGTATGATCCGCAATCAGAACTTACCGAGCCGCTGTTAGATTATCTGTCAGTTATTGCTTCGGACAATCAATTTCAATTCTGTTCACTTCTGTCCCTTTACGCTCATTGCGATAACATTTCCTGTCTCCAGAACCCAGCAGGGTTGTTTGACTTTCTTCGATTCCAGTATCAATAACCGTTACATCACCGACGCCAACGAGTGACAGGGATAACCGGCCTGTCGATTGGGCCTGTGCAAGTGCAGCAACCTGTTGTGGTGTCGCCTCGACCGTGACGGTTCGTGCGATATTGGCATCCCCGATGTCATCATTAGCCGATTGGTCGATCGCAATTAGGGAAACACCTGACTCAATCAGCTTGGTAATGTTGCCGCCGCCATCATTTCCATTTGGTGGGTGACCTGTCCAGTAGACATCGACCTTATCACCAGGACGCAAAAATCCGGACACGCCGCTGCTGACATCAACCTGGATTGCAAAAGCACGCATTCCCGGGGATAGCCGTGATGTAATACCTGCGTCTTTGCCTGGTGCGGTAACTTTGATGGCCAGAACCGGTTCACCCGCTTCCATCGTGCGTAGAACTGAGCGAAGTTTATCACTGTCTTTGGGAAATAAATCCTCGCCCGGCTTGCCGTCTTCTGTTTCGGCTGCTGGAAAGGTGAAAATGCCCTCGGGCAGAGAATCAACGGGCCATGGTTGCAGGCGAACATCATCCTTGGTCAGCTTGCTCCCATAGGTGACTTTGTTTTTCACGACGAAAACATTGACAGTTTCCACCATGCTGTTTGCAATAGCTTCAAGCCGCTGTTTCTCAGCCTGATAATCGCTGAAATAACCTTTGGTCATATAAACGGCAAAACCAGCCAATCCCAATCCTAAAATCAGAACCAACCCAAAAACCATTCGCATGATGTATCCTTTCGTTTCCTATGCGTTGTGGGCATATAATTTATTGTTAATCACATCAATAGACAATGATTGCGGCAATAAGGTGAACAAAAAGGGGGAGTCTTGGGATCGTTCGCAACAAAAACGTTTGGCTGTGGGTAAAAATGCGGCTGACTAGAATGTCGAGCCTATGCTAACACCATCAATTACCGACCCAATAGCAACTGTTTTGCTTTGAACCTTTGGGCGGAGCAGTAGAATAACGGCCAAGCCAAATCCGACAATTGCAGCTGTTAGCACAACCCAATCAACAGTGACGGCCCCATCTTCAGATTTAGCAAAGTTAATTAGAGTATTTAGCATGTCCGTCTCCGTGTGCCCATCTTATGGTTGTGTGGTTCTTTTGAAGCTACCGTGGTACTGTGTTCAAAATGTGGAAGAGGGAAGGAATAAAACAGGCAGGAATAATCCTGCATGTTGTATTCCCGCAATGAAAAACCGCGCCCGATAAGGGGCGCGGTCTAACAATTCTTGGTAACTTCGGCTTAGAAGTTTGTGGAAACAGACATGCTGTCCATAGCCGAGCCGATTTTGTTTGTCAGGGTCTGTGTTTTGCCCTTGATCAGCGACAGTACAGCAAGGCCCAGGCCCACAACAGCAGCAGTCAGAACAACCCAGTCAACGGTTACGGCGCCAGATTCGTTAGCAGCAAAGTTTTTGATAGTGTTCAGCATTTTATTCATCCTTGGTTAGCGATCTAAATTGTTACTCATTCCTAGGCGGGTTGTTCGGCGATTTGTTTGTTTGCCTATGTCCGCGTCGGGATGGGTATATATAGCTGTTTGAATGGGGCGAGAATTTGGCAGGTATCGTACAAATTTAAGCTATCGTTAATAATTTATCTATATTTCACGTAAGTATATGAAATATATCAAAATAATATATGAAATTAATTTCATTTTTGTGAAAACTATTGCAATTATGCGCAGAATTGGGCGGATTTTCTCTGGAATTGGGCGGAATATCTGGCATTCGGGCCATTTATTTGCGACAGTGAATCAATAATATTGTCGAGGCAGAGCAGGAATCCGCATGAAGCGGCGCTTCGTATCATTAATAGTGACAGCCGCTGTGTTTCTCGCGGCTCAGGTGCAGGCGGATACGCCGGTGCCCCAGTCGGATTTTACCTTTAAACGAGTCGGGCTTCCAGGCAAAGGGAGTGGGGGGGGGCTGATTAAGGTTCAGATTGACCCTGTTGCCCAGCGCGAGGCATTGCGCGTCACAAAGCCCACCGAACCTGAAGAAACTGCCGCCCCTGACAGTGTGCCTGACAACTCACAGGTTTTGTCAGGGTTGGAATGGTATTGGCTTGGCGTATCCCCCAAACTGGAAGATTCAAGCCCCGGGCGCCTTGCCGATGCAGTTTCTTATCTAGACAAAGGCCCGGAAGGGCAATCTGTACCGGCCCCGCGTTTGCAGCGGATGCAGGATATTGCCGAAAACTATGGTGTCGACATCCTGAAGGCCACAATCGGTACGGATGTATCGCCTGCGCTGGTTCTGGCGGTGATCGGGGTCGAGTCCTCGGGCAACCGGAATGCTGTTAGTCCGGCTGGGGCATCCGGCCTGATGCAGCTGATGCCGGATACTGCCAATCGGTTCGGGGTCGAGGATGCAACAATTGCCGAGCAGAACATAAAAGGCGGTGTTGCCTATCTGGACTGGCTGATGAAAAAGTTCAATCGCGATCCAGTGATGGTTCTGGCTGGATATAATGCGGGCGAGGGGGCTGTGATCAAAAACGGGGGCGTTCCGCCTTATGCGGAAACACGCGCCTATGTCCCCAAAGTGCTGGCCGCATGGAAAGTGGCGCGCGGCCTGTGTATTACGCCGCCGGAACTGGTAACCGACGGCTGTGTCTTTGCCGTTAGGGGGCTTGCATCCAATGAATGATAACAAACCGCTGGTGCTGGATGTTGATGGCACCTTCCTGAACACCGACATGTTGTTCGAAAATTTCTGGGCCGGTCTGGGTCAGGCACCAATCGCGACCCTGAAAATTTGCGGTGCGCATTTTCGGTCTCCGGCCCGCTTGAAACAGGAACTGGCCGCGCTGGTTACAATGCGCACAGATTTGTTGCCGGTGAATCCGCAGATCAAGGCCGTTGCCGAAGAAACCCTGTCGTCAGGACGCGAGGTGGTGCTGGCTTCGGCCTCGGATCAGGTGCTGGTCGAACAGTTGGCCAAGGACCACGGGTTAAGCCCGCGCAGCTTTGCCTCGGACGGGCGCACGAACCTGAAAGGCGACGCCAAGGCCGATGCGCTGGTGCAGGCCTATGGCGAAGGCGGCTTCCATTACGCAGGCGATAACAAAGTCGACCGCGCCATCTGGCAACATGCCGATGGTGTTCTGATTGTAGGAAATCACCCCAAACTGGCATCTGAAATGGCTGCTGCCGGAAAACAGGTGGCCGAATTTTCCGGTGAATGGAGGGCACGCGATCTGATCCGCGCCTTGCGGCCACATCAATGGGTGAAAAATATCCTGTTGTTTCTGCCGGTTCTGGCGGCCCATAATTTCACCCTGCCGGTGCTGCTGTTGGTTCTGCTGGGGATGGTCGCATTTTCTGCCGCCGCGTCGTCTATATATATAGTGAACGATCTGCTGGATCTCGAGGCCGACCGCCTGCATGTCAAAAAACGCCACCGCCCCTTTGCGGCAGGCAAGGTTCCGATCCGTATCGGCATGATCACAGGGGCCGGGCTTGCGTTGCTGGCATTGGGGATCGGTGCCTACCTTGGCTGGGCATTCCTGCTGGTAGTGATACTATATATGGTGCTGTCGCTGGCCTATTCCCTGCGTCTGAAACGGATGCGCTGGGTCGATATCGCGACACTCGCCAGCCTTTATACCCTGCGCGTTGTGGCCGGTGCAGCCGCCAGCGGCGTTGTTGCCTCGGGCTTTATGCTGGTGTTCATCTTTCCCGTCTTCATCACGCTGGGTTGTGTGAAACGGCTGACCGAACTTACCCTTGCCACATCCGACGAACGCCTGCCGGGGCGTGGATACGGGCGCAAGGACCGCGAGGATTTGCTGAATATCGGCGGGTTGGGCATTGCCGGGGCACTGCTGATTTTCTTTCTTTACAGTTTCAGCGAACAGGCGACGATGCTTTATCCCACCCGCTGGTTGCTTTGGGTCGGGCTGATCCCGCTGGCGTGGTGGCTGATCCGGATGCTGCGACTGGGATATCTGGGCAAACAGGATTATGACCCGATCGTTTTTGCCATGACCGACAAGCGCGGGATAGGTATTTTGTTGATCCTGCTGTCGCTGATGTTTTACTCGGCGGGTTTGTTGCAGGAATGGCTGGGATTTTGAGCGGCAAGGCAAAACCGCCTCTGTCCGGCATCCGCGTGCTGGATGCTTCGACCTTCATCGCCGGCCCTTCCTGCGCCGCGCTGCTGGGTGAATTCGGGGCCGAGGTGATCAAGGTCGAACACCCCATTAGTGGCGATCCCCTGCGTCGGCTTGGCACTGACAGCGGCTCCGAGGGCCGGTCCTTGCTGTGGCTGAACGAGGGGCGCAATAAACGATCCGTCACCCTGAACCTTAAATCCGAACAGGGGGCTGCGATGTTCCGCGATCTGGCGGCCAAATCGGATGTGGTGATCGAAAATTTCCGCCCCGGCACCTTTGATAAATGGGGCCTGTCATTTGAAACCCTGCGGGCGGTGAACAAGGGTTTGATCATGCTGAAAGTGTCGGGGTACGGGCAGGACGGCCCTTACCGCGACCTGCCCGGCTTTGCCCGTATCGCGCACGCCATGTCCGGCCTTAGCCATCTGACCGGCGAGGTAGACGGCCCGCCGTTAACTCCCGGCTCGACCTCATTGGCGGATTATATGTCGGGGTTATACGGGGTGATCGGCATTCTGATGGCGCTGCGGGTGCGGGATGAAACGGGGCAGGGGCAGATGATTGATGTCGCCCTTTATGAATCGGTGTTCCGCGCGCTGGACGAAATCGCACCGGCACATGCGCTGACCGGCAAGGTGCGTGGGCGGCAGGGCATCCATACCGTCAACGCCTGCCCGCATGGGCATTTTCAATGTAGTGACGGGAAATGGGTGGCGATTGCTTGCACCAATGACAAAATGTTCGCCCGTTTTTGTGCGGTGATGGGGCGCGCCGACCTGGCCACGCCGGACAAATACGCCACTGTGCAGGCGCGTATTGACGATGAAGATACTGTCAACCGCATCGTGCAGGACTGGGCGCAAACCCATACGCAAGCCGAGGTGCAACAGGCCTGTAACGCGGGCGAGGTGCCTTGTGGTGCGGTTTTGTCGATCGAGGACATCGCGAATGATCCACAATACGCCGCCCGCAAAACCCTGACCGATATGATGGTCGAGGGCGTGGGCCCCCTGCCTTTCCCATCCCCCTTGCCGCGCCTGTCAGAAACGCCGGGCAAGCTGGAAACGCTTGGCCCGAAACTGGGCGAAGGCAATGCCGAGATTTACAGCGAACTGTTGGGACTATCCGAGGCCGATCTGGCCGCTTTAGGCGATCAGGGCGTTATCTAAACTCAATTCTTAGATCGACATCTTCTTGAAGATAAACTCGGGGATAGACCGGATAATCAGCATGATATAGCGCCAGAAAAACGGCGTGTAGATCACGTTGCGCTTTTTATCCACGGCCTTCAGAATATCTGCGGCCACCTTTTCAGGCGTGGCGACCAGAAACATCCCTTCGATTCCCCAGGTCATGCCGGTATCGACAAACCCCGGTTTCACCGTCACCACATGGCCACCGGCCCGCGTCAAACGGTTGCGCAGGCCCGACAGATAGGTCGCAAACCCCGCCTTGGCCGCGCCGTAAACGTAATTACCGATCCGCCCGCGGTCCCCCGCGACCGATCCCACGCCAACCACACACCCCCCGCCGCGCGCTTCCATTTCGGGTGCGATTCCTTGCAGGAATTCGGCAGGGCCGG
>WFNH01000101.1 GCA_015488685.1 Marinosulfonomonas sp. | reverse complement strand
TTTCGGGGTAGTCCTCGAACTGGCGCATGAATTTCAGATCAATGTGGTTTTTCCATTTCCACAGCAGCGGCCCGTCCAGCCGCAACCCCGCCTTATCGGCAATCGCGCCTTTGCCGCCGGTCTGGATCAGTTTCAGGAATGTTTTTTGCGGTTTGAAGGCCTTGCGCTGCCCGCCGGTCAGCTCGGCCCGCAGGTTATGGAAAAGGATCGGCGCCTCGCGCACCGCATAAACACCGGCCTTTGGGCGCGGTGCATGGATCAGGTCGGCACAATCTCCGGCCGCGTAAATCAAAGGGTCCGCCAGCGTTTGCAGGGTTTCGCCAACGTCGATAAAGCCGCGATCATTGGTCAGGCCGGTATCCCGCAGCCAGTCATGCGGACGTGCCGTGGTGCTGCCCACACAAAAGGATTTCGGGATCGAGGAACCATCGGCCAGATGCACCTGATCACGGGCAATATGGGTGACTTCGGCATCGGTTTTCAACACGACCCCCAGCCGTTGAATATGGTGCAGCAGGGCCTTTCGCGCGCCGATCCCGATCCCGCTAAGGGGGGCGTCGGCGCGTTCCAGAATAGTAACACGGGCGTTGGTTATGCCGTTGGTTTTCAGGTGATGCATCATCGCCAGCGACAGTTCCACACCAGCCACCCCGCCACCGATCACCACCACATCGGCGGGGCGGGTGCCAGCGGTGGCCTCGGTCAGAAATTTCTCCCATTCCGCCGTATAGCGGGCCAGCGGTTTCGCCCCCATCGCATTTTCGGTGAACCCCGGGATGGTCGGCGCTTCGGTGGTGATTCCGACATTGACCGAGGCAATGTCATAGGCAATATCCGCCTGCCCCGCCACCTGCACCCGCTGGGCCACACGATCAATCCCCGTGACCTGCCCCAGCACCAGCCGCGCACCGGCGAAACGGGCCAGCCGCACCAGATCGATTTCCAGATCCATGCGTGCGTAATGACCTGCGATGTAACCCGGCAACATGCCGGAGTAAGGCGCGGTGGGGGCCGGATTGATCACCGTCAGGCGCGCGCCTGCCATCGGCTTCATACCAAACATCCGCGCCACCAGCGCATGGGTATGACCTCCGCCAATCAATACTACATCACGGATCAGGGGGATAGGAGTGTGCATGTGAGGACCAATGATTACAGGGTTTTGCAATGTGACTATGCCTGTCGGCGGCGAAGTTCAAGTCACGGGAACGCGATCTGTTTGCGCTTGGCATTACCCGCAAACAGCGCTTTAATGCAGGACTGTTGCGTCACAAGGAATTTAAGGAAGCGTTATGAACAAAGAGCACCGCAAACACCCGATGCGCCACTCGCGGCAGGATATCGAAACCGCCCGCGAGATACCGGACACGCCGCAAACCCGCGCGCCGTCCTACCGGCTGGCATTTGCCGATGATGAATTCCTGTGCCGTGACGAATTGCGCCCCGTGCGTCTGCAACTGGAACTGCTGAAAACCGAAATGGCGTTGGATGAGGTGGGCATTGATTCAACCGTTGTATTGTTTGGCGGCGCACGGATACCCGAGCCTGCGAAAAAGGACACAGCCCGTACCAAAACGCTGGCCGAATTGTCAAAATACTATGACGAGGCCCGCGAATTTGCCCGTCTGATGACGCTGAAAAGCAACGGCAACGGCGGCAAAGAAAATGTAATCGTCACCGGTGGCGGGCCGGGAGTGATGGAGGCCGGAAACCGTGGCGCACTGGATGCGGGCGGGGTTTCGATCGGGTTGAACATTGTGCTGCCGCATGAACAGGCGCCGAATGAATATGTGACGCCTGATCTGTGTTTCAATTTCCACTATTTTGCCATACGCAAGATGCACTTCCTGATGCGCGCCAAGGCGCTGGCAGTGTTCCCCGGCGGGTTCGGCACGCTGGACGAAACCTTTGAAACCCTGACCCTGATCCAGACAGGTCGGATGGAGAGAATCCCCTTCCTGCTGTTTGGCGAAAAATTCTGGCGCAGCATTATCAACTGGGAAGCACTGGCCGAAGCCGGTACAATTTCAGCCGAAGATTTGAACCTGTTCAAGTTTGTCGAGACCGCGCAAGAAGCGGTCGAAGTGATCGAGAACTGGAAAGCGTAAATAGTTCTAGGTGGTAACTAATGCAAAAATTTCTCTTTATCCTACCGATTGTGACATTTATCCTGACTACCGGAGAAGCCTTTGGCGGCTGTAGTGAATACAAAGACGGAAACCTGTCGGCACACGCGCCGGTTTTCGAGATTTGCTACAAATCAAAATGCGACATAACCAAAATGGAATACGAATGCGGAAATATGTTCCAGTATTCCGCAAGCTATGACATCGGGTGGTCCGTTGGCTGCAAAATCGAGGACCGCGAAACAACGGACTGCTCAATCTATTGGCAAGGGCGCGAAATTTCGAAAGACAAACATCAATATATCACTTGCAGAAACCTGACTGACAAAACCGCCTGTAATGTTTTGCGAGGCCCATCTTAGCTGTCGGTTGCCGTTCCTTTACGGCTTTTCTTGATGCGCTCGCTTTCCGACTTCAGCTGACCACAGGCCGCCATAATATCCTCGCCGCGCGGCTTGCGAACTGGTGAGGAATAGCCCGCATTAAACACAATATCCGCAAAGGCACGAATGCGGTTGTTGCTTGACCGCTCATAGGGCGAGCCGGGCCATTCATTGAACGGAATCAGGTTGATCTTGGCCGGAATGCCTTTGATCAACTGCACCAGACGCCGCGCGTCCTCGTCACTGTCATTCACGCCTTTCAGCATGACGTATTCAAAGGTGATGCGTTCCGAATTGCTGGCCTTGGGGTATTCCCGCAGGGCGTCCAGCAACGCCTCAATATTCCATTTCTTGTTGATCGGCACCAACCCGTCGCGCACCTCGTCCGTAGTGGCATGGAAAGACACAGCCAACATGCAGCCGATCTCGTCCGCCGTGCGGGCGATTTCGGGCACCACGCCGGATGTGGACAAGGTAATCCGGCGGCGCGAAAGCGATATCCCCTCGGGGTCCATCGCGATCTTCATCGCATCGCGCACGGCCTCGAAGTTATACAAAGGTTCACCCATGCCCATCAGCACGATATTGGACAGCAAACGTGCCTCGGGCGGGTTGGGCACACCCAGTTCCGGCCATTCACCAAGATCATCGCGCGCCACCATCACCTGCCCGATGATCTCGGCTGCCGTCAGGTTACGCACCAGCCTTTGCGTGCCGGTGTGACAGAACGAACAAGTCAGCGTGCACCCCACTTGCGAGGATATGCAAAGCGTCCCGCGTCCCTCTTCGGGGATGTAGACAATCTCGACCTCATGCCCGCCAGCGATCCGCACCAGATATTTGCGGGTGCCGTCGCTGGATACCTGTTTGGTCACCACCTCGGGCACGGCCACCACAAATTTTTCGGCCAGCATGGAGCGGATGTCCTTGGACAGATTGGTCATCTGTGCAAAGTCGCGCACACCCTTTTGGTATATCCACTGCCAGATCTGCCCCGCCCGCATCTTACCCTGCTTTTCGGGAATTCCGGCCTCGGTCAGCACATCGCGCAGCGCCTCGCGGGTCAGACCGACAAGGTTCGTTTTGCCTTGCATGTCCACTTTGCGCGGCAGGGTCACGACTTCGGGGGTGATGGGGGCCTTGTCTGGCATTGTATTCTCCAACGGGGGTTAGAACGAACCCTTTAAAGGATTCGCAGGCGTATTGCCAAACAAAACACCCCGCCGCAAACGCAACGGGGTGCCGGTAATTTCAAACGGGGCTATGCCCTAGTTGGAGCAGCGCTTGGCCGCTTCTTCCACCGCAGCGGTAAAGCCCAGCAGCGAAAATGAGTCCTTGGTCACCGTGCCGCGTCCAGAGCGACCGGTCACAACAGCCTTGGCACCACGCTTCATTGCAGTGATCAGCTTGGCATCATCCGCAGGTGTGGCAGGCCAGGCATTTTCACCCGATGTGAACAATTCGTAAGTATTGTCGCCAACCTGCATAGAAACGGTTGATCCCTTGGCGAACGGGTACCCACCGGTAAAAGATACTTCGCCCTTAACGCCCGATCCGGGCCGGTAGGATACGAACAGCAGGATTTCACTGCGCCGAACCGCCACAACGCGCCCGTCCTTGGTGTTCACGGTTTCCTTGGGGCTGGAAACGGCCCAGCATTCGGTCGGGTTATCCTCGACAAAAACGCTCCAGTCGGTTTTGGCTGCCACGCGGTTGGTCGATTGCTGTGCCATTGCACCTGTTGCCAACATGGCAATCAATGCGCCGCCCAGTGTTCTAGCGATAATAGATTTCATGTCCTTCACAGCCTCCAGCTGTTTTTACCTCAATTAATGCCGCACCAGTGGTCATTTTGTCTTGACCTTTTGCTTGGGCGAGCGTGTTTTCAACTCGATACATACACATTAACGTATTATCGCCCAGTAATTAAAGCCCTGTTGGCAAATTTTCGCGCAAAACCTGAAAAGGAAAGACAAATGACGAACCCTGTTCCAATGGCCGAAATCTGGCGTGGCCCGTTTCTTGAGTCGGTTCACACCGGCCATGCGGTGATTTGCGATGCCTCTGGGAATATCGTCGAAAGCTGGGGGGACCAGGATTTTGTGCTGCTTCCGCGCTCGTCCTCGAAGATGATTCAGGCGCTACCGCTGATCGAAAGCGGTGCGGCGGCGGCGGCTGGACTCGGCACCGAACAACTGGCGCTTTCCTGCGCCTCCCACAATAGTGCTGCGATCCATACAGACCGTGTTTCGGCATGGTTAGAGACACTTTCCTTGTCGGAATCCGATTTGCGCTGCGGGTCGCACGACCCAAAGGATACCGAGGCCCACCATGCCCTGATCCGCGCCCATGAGAAACCCTGCCAGATCCACAACAACTGTTCGGGCAAGCACACAGGTTTCCTGACCCTGAACAAACACCTTGGCGGCGGGCCGGAATACATTGACCCCGACCACCCCGTGCAACTGGCCGTGCGCGAGGCGTTCGAGGATGTGACCGGCATGGATAGCCCCGGTTTTGGCATTGATGGCTGCTCCGCGCCCAATTTCGCCACCACCATGCACGGATTCGCCCGCGCGATGGCGTTTTTCGCGGCGGCCAGCGAAGATGGCGCGACGGTGCGCGAACGGGCGGCGGCGGCACTGGTTCAGGCAATGACCACCTATCCCGAACTGGTGGCTGGAGAAGGCCGTGCCTGCACCGAGTTGATGCGGGCGATGGATGGTCGCGTGGCGCTGAAAACGGGGGCCGAGGCGGTTTTTGCCGCGATCATCCCCGAGCTGAAGCTGGGCGTGGCCGTGAAAATATCCGACGGCAGTTTCCGCGCCTCGGAATGTGCGATTGCGGCAATATTGGTGAAATTGGGTGTGCTTGCGCCTGATCACCCCGCCACATTGAAACGCATGAACGCACCGATTATGAATTGCAACGGGATTACGACGGGGTATGTGAGGTCAGCGGAAAGTCTCGCATTTCCCGTTTGAGTACGATATAAATCTACAACCTATGATTCAACTTTGTAGTTAGTGGGACAATATGACCAAAGATGATTATATTTTGCGCAGCTTGTCCAAAATTAAACATAAAAGCTGGGAATTATATATAATATCCAGAATATTACACACTCTTGACGATCCCGAAATTGAGTTCGTCTGCCAACAGCTAGTAAGGCGCGAAGGTGGGACGCGCGCCCTTACTGATATGTATTTCCCGCAATTTGGCATCCACCTTGAAATTGATGAACCACAACACTCGAAAGAAGACCATAAAAAGGCTGACGAACATCGAACGCGGGATATTATTGATGCAACAGGACATAAAGTAGAATGGATTAAAGTATTCAAAAAAATAAATGGCAAGAAAACGTTAAAAAACCTGGCAACAATAAATTCCGATATCTGCGACTTTGTGGAGCATCTTCGGGAAATGAAGCAGAAGCAGAAAATCGACAACAAATTTATTACTTGGGATTTTGAAACACGGTATTCGCCCGAGCCACATATCGAACGCGGGTATCTAGATATCGAGAACAATCCGGTTTTCAGGAACCATAGAGACGCATTGCGATGTCTTGGATATAAAGGAGGACACTATCAAAGAGCTACATGGGCACTTGGTCCTGATAGAAAGCGCGTTGCGTGGTTCCCGAAATTATATGAAAATAAAGGTTGGGAAAACTCTCTTTCAGAAGACGGTAAAACAATCATTGAAATTGAGAAAAATTCTCATAGCGCTAAAGGTGGAGGCAAATCTTTGGGCAGTCGAATTGTCTTTGCGCATTACAAGAATGAACTAGGACAGACTCTATACCGTTTTTTAGGAGAGTTCGAAAGTGACCAAAAAGAGAGTGATGATAAGAAAACTGTTTATCGCAGGATTCAGAAACGCATTCCCACCATTAAGTAGGAAGCTCGCTTATTCAAAAGAACAGCGTCCCAAGTATTATTGGCACTGCTGCGCTAAACAAATTCCTCGGCGCTATACCCCTGAATATACAGCAGCGCCGTCAGATCACCGTGGTTGATGCGAATATCACATTCCGCCGCCACGGACGGTTTTGCATGCAGCGCCACACCGGCGCCTGCCAACCCCAGCATCCCCAGATCATTCGCGCCATCGCCCACGGCCATCACCTGATCCGCCGCCAGACCCAGCCGTGCGGTGATTTCCTGTAGCGCCGCCACCTTGGCGTCGCGGCCCAAAATCGGCTGCCCCACCTCGCCAGTCAGTTTGCCGTCTGCAATGATCAACGTATTGGCGCGGTGTTCGTCAAAACCCAGTGTTTCGGCCACCATCCCCGTAAACGCGGTGAACCCGCCCGATACCAGCGCCGCATAGGCTCCGTTCGCCTTCATCGTCGCCAACAACGCCTTGCCGCCCGGCATCAGCGTGATGCGATTGGCCAAAACAGTCTCTATTACAGCGGAATCCAGCCCCTTTAGCAGACCAACCCGTTCCCGCAACGCATCCTCGAAATCCAACTCGCCATTCATCGCCCGGGCGGTGATCTGCGCCACATGGTCACCAATCCCGGCCTGCGCGGCCAACTCATCAATACATTCCTGCTGGATCATCGTGCTGTCCATATCCGCCAGCAGCATCTTCTTGCGCCGCCCCGTGGATGGTTGCACCACCAGATCAACGCCCATGCCCTGCAAATCATCCCAGACATCCCAGCGGTTTGCAGGCACTGTTTCCACCTGAAATTCCGCCGCCACATCCGGCGCCAGCCACACGGCTTCCCCGCCGCCCCAGGCATTGCGCAGGGAATCCACCACCGCTGGGCCAACCACAGGGTTTGACGGGCTGGACAAAAGCGTGACTGTAAACATCTCTCATAACCTTTATGTCGTTTTTTCCGATTCAAATGCCGCTATGTGGCAATTTTCAGGGTTGCGTTGCCCCACGCGTATCAGTATTGCCGCAAGTGGGCTACCCCTCCCCAACGAGGGGCATTATATCTGGAAGGATACCATGTCTATACCTGCACAACCGGCAATCAAGCCGGCGAATCCACGTTTTTCGTCCGGCCCTTGCGCCAAAAACCCCACCTTTACACTTGATGCTTTATCCGACGCGCCGCTAGGCCGTTCGCATCGTGCTGCCGTTGGCAAAGCCAAACTGAAAGCAGCGATCGAAACCACCCGCGAAGTGCTGGGCATCCCCGCCGATTACAAAATCGGCATCGTTCCCGCCTCCGACACCGGCGCAATGGAAATGGCCATGTGGTCATTGCTGGGCGCCCGTCCGGTTGAAATGCTGGCCTGGGAAAGCTTTGGCGCGGGCTGGGTCACCGATGTCGTGAAACAGCTAAAACTGGACGCCAAGGTAACAGTGGCCGATTACGGCCAGATCGTTGACCTGAACGCCATCGATCTCAACGCCGATGTGGTGTTCACATGGAACGGCACAACATCCGGCGTGCGCGTGCCGAATGGCGATTTCATTCCGGCCGACCGTCAAGGGTTGACCATCTGCGACGCCACATCGGCGGCCTTTGCAATGGACCTGCCGTGGGACAAGCTGGATGTAACCACCTTCAGCTGGCAAAAGGTGTTGGGCGGCGAAGCGGCCCACGGGATGCTGATCCTGTCACCGCGCGCGGTTGAACGGCTGGAATCCTACACCCCCGCCTGGCCCCTGCCGAAAATTTTCCGCCTGACCAAAGGTGGCAAACTGATCGACGGCATCTTTAGCGGTGCCACCATCAACACCCCGTCCATGCTGGCGGTCGAGGATTATCTGGTCGCGCTGGACTGGGCCAAATCGGTTGGCGGTCTGAAAGGCATGATCACCCGCGCAGACGCAAATACCGCTGTGTTAGAGACGTTTGTTGAGGAACACGACTGGATCGAATTCCTTGCCGATGATCCAGCTATCCGCTCGAACACCTCGGTTTGTGTCAAATTCACGGATGATCGCATCACCGATGGTGCTGCCTTTGCCAAGGCCGTGGCCAAACGCCTGGAAGATGCCGGTGTGGCCTATGATGTTGGTGCCTACCGCGATGCCCCTGCGGGCCTGCGGATCTGGTGCGGTGGCACAGTAGAAGCCGCTGACGTTCAAGCGCTGATGCCCTGGATTGACTGGGCCTTTAACGCCGAAATCAACGCGTAATTTTTCGGGCGGCCCACAGGGCCGTCCCCCCTTACATTTACATTCAAAGGAGCCTTAACAATGGCACCCAAAGTACTCGTCTCCGACAAACTCTCGGAAACCGCCGTTCAGATTTTCCGCGACCGTGGCATCGATGTTGATTTCATGCCCGACCTTGGCAAAGACAAAGACGCCCTGCTGGCCGCAATCCCGGCCTATGACGGGCTTGCGATCCGTTCGGCCACCAAAGCCACGGCAAAACTACTGGAAGCTGCTGAAAACCTGAAGGTTATCGCCCGCGCCGGTATCGGGGTGGACAACGTCGACATCCCCGCCGCCTCGAAAAAGGGTGTGATCGTGATGAACACGCCGTTTGGCAACTCGATCACCACAGCCGAACACGCCATCGCCCTGATGTTCGCCGTTGCGCGGCAATTGCCCGAGGCCAATGCCTCGACCCAGGCTGGAAAATGGGAAAAATCCCGCTTTATGGGAACTGAAATCACCAACAAAACCCTTGGCCTGATCGGGGCGGGGAACATCGGCTCGATCGTTGCCAACCGCGCGCTGGGACTGAAGATGAAAGTCGTTGCCTATGATCCCTTCCTGTCCGAAGAACGCGCTGCAAAACTGGGCGTGGAAAAGGTGGAACTGGACGATCTGCTGGCGCGGGCCGATTTCATCACCCTGCATGTGCCGCTGACCGACAAAACCCGTGGCATCCTGAACGCCGAAGCCATCGCCAAGATGAAAAAGGGTGTGCGCGTAATCAACTGCGCCCGTGGCGGTCTGGTGGACGAAGCCGCATTGGCCGAAGCCATCAAATCGGGGCATGTTGCCGGTGCCGGTTTTGACGTTTACGAAGTCGAACCCGCCAAGGACAGCCCCCTATTCGGCCTGCCCAATGTGGTCTGCACCCCGCATCTGGGCGCATCCACCTCGGAAGCGCAGGAAAACGTGGCCGTTCAGGTGGCCGAACAAATGTCGGATTACCTGCTGACCGGTGCGGTTACCAATGCACTGAATATGCCATCGGTTACCGCTGAAGAAGCCAAGGTCATGGGGCCGTGGTTGAAACTGGCCGAACATCTGGGCGCTTTTGTTGGCCAGATGACGCACGAGCCGATCAAAGCCATCAACATCCTCTATGACGGTATTGCCGCCGAAATGAATCTTGATGCGCTGGATTGCGGCGCGATTGCCGGTATCATGAAGGCCACCAACCCCGATGTGAACATGGTTTCCGCCCCCGTAATTGCCAAAGATCGCGGCATCCAGATTTCCAAAACCACGCAGGAAAAATCGGGTGTGTTTGACGGCTATGTCAAGCTGACCGTCGTTACTGACACGTTGGAACGCACCATTGCGGGCACAGTATTCAGCGATGGCAAACCGCGCTTTATCCAGATCAAGGGCATCAACATAGATGCCGAAATCGGTGAACATATGCTCTATACCACCAACAAGGACGTGCCGGGTATCATCGGCACCCTTGGCCGTGTTCTGGGTGGGAATGACGTCAACATCGCCAACTTTACACTGGGCCGTAAAGAAGTGGGCGGCGATGCGATTGCGCTGCTGTATGTTGATGGCCAGCTGGACGAGAAAACCAAAGATGAACTTAAGGCCACGGGCCTGTTCCAATCAGTCAGCCCGCTGGAATTTGAAGTTCACTAACGCATATTAGCAACATTCCGCCAAAGGCCCTCTGGACATTCAGGGGGCCTTTGGTTTTGGTGCAGTCAGGATAAGAGGAGACAAAATGCGCGTCTATGCGATTGGCGATATTCACGGACAGATTGACTTGTTACAAGAGGCGCATGAACGCATTGCGGCTGATCGTGCGCGAACGGGCGACAAGACAGCCCCCGTGGTGCATCTGGGCGATTTGCCTGATCGCGGACCGGACACCAAGGGTGTGATCCAGTTGCTGATTGATGGTATCGCGCGGGGCGAACCGTGGTTGACGGTGCGCGGCAATCATGATCGCATGTTCGCCGAATTCCTTGCGGATCGCGATTACCACGATCCCCGTTTGCGCACTGAGCTTACATGGTTGCACCCGCGTCTTGGCGGCATTGAAACGCTGGCCTCGTACGGGGTGGACGAACACACCCCGCATGATCAGGTGCAACGCGCGGTGCCCGACAGCCACAAACAGTTTCTGGCGCAAATGCCGCTGATGCAGCGGTTTGGCGATATTGCCTTTATCCATGCGGGCGTGATGCCGGGTGTGCCGTTGGATCAACAGACCGAAGATGATCTGCTATGGATTCGCGACCCGTTCCTGAACCACACAGGCCCGTTTGAAGCCCTGATCGTGCATGGCCACACGCCGGTTGATGCGGCCACGCATTACGGCAACCGGATCAATCTGGATAGCGGTGCGGGCTATGGCAACGCCCTGACAGCCGCCGTGTTCGAGGGCACCGATTGCTGGATTCTTGGCGACAGTGGGCGCACCCCTTTGCTGCCTGAAAACAGGCTCTAATCCTTGCGGATTACACCCGTGATCGCCGCCGCGCCCAGTGCTGTGACGACCCACCCCAGCCCTTTGGCAAACCAGCGCAGCCACCAGCCGATCCGGCCAAGCGGGCTGCGGGATGTGGATGGTGCCCATGCGCTTTCTTCGCCCAGATTAACAATCGGGATCACCAGGTCGGCGGCATAGGCAAAGCCTGAAAAGGTTTCCCAATCCTGCCCCGCCTGCCCGGGTTGCGACCAGAATGCCGCCGGATTCTCGGGGTGGATTTCAGTCGCCCTGATCCAATCGCCTGATACCAGAATAGGCGCGGAATTCGGGGCCATATCCCCCGCATCCCAGACCACGCGGTAAAACAGCCCCAGCCCGACAATCAGGATCAGAGCCAGCCCGACCGAGCGCACCGGCCGATAGCCATAACCGATGGTAAATCGCAAAACCGGATCGGTCACCACCGACAGCAACCAACGGATCGGCCGCCCGTCCTGTTTCAGAATCAGGCGGTTTTCGGCCCGTTGCAGCCGTTCCTTATGCATCAGAACCGTGCGGGCATCATTGCGATGGCCCATCTGGTCCAGCACATAGGCAAGCTGTTCAAACGGCTGGGTGGTGAACGGCGTGCCGACAGGGCGACGATCCAGCCATGCCAGACGCGACGCCACCGATGTATCCGTATGACGCGAGAAATCCTTATAGCGAAAACCGTCTAGCCGCACCGGATAATTCGCCCCCGGTCCTGCCGGTTCATCCTTTAGCCGCGCCACCTGCGCGCCAGCCAGATTGATAATCCCGCGCGATACCTGATTGCCCTGAAAATACAGCAACCCGCCGATCCGCGCCCGCGCCAAAGACAAGGCAATGTCGCTGCCGTGCTCCTCGGTCGCGCCAAAAACCGCTTCGCCCAATGCTGCATCCATCGGCGAAATGGCTGTGTTAGTGACGAAAAAATCATGTTCGACCCGCGCCGAGGAAAAGAACAGGCTGCCGTTTGCCGTCAGCGTCGTAGCCCCATCGCCGTAAGGGTAGTTGCCCAGAAAAACCGACCCTTCAACCCGCAGCGAAGGTGCAAAAACCGCATCCTGACCAGTGGGATTGATCACAAGATTGCACAGTTGCAAATCCCCCTTGATCCGCGCACCGGCGAGGCCGATTTCACCACTGACCTGCGTTCCCCCGCGCATATACACGGAACCGGAAAAGCTGGCGTTGTCCGCCGACAGGCCCTTGATATGACAGCCCGAAATATGCAAACCGCCCAGGCTGGCGTTGACCAGCGTCAGGGGGTCGTCAATCTGGCAATGGGTCAGGGTGATGTCGCGGGGGCAATCACTGCCTTGTAGATCCAGCGTGCCCTTGATCCAAGCCCCGCGCAGGCGCAGCCCCTTTTGGTCCAGATCAACCCCGCCCAGCAGGATAAACCGGATCAAACCAGCCCGGATGGTACAATCCGGCGTGGATTCAAGCGGCAGTTCACCATCGCCCACCATGATACGGGCAGGGCTGGCACATTCCGCCAGCAGCTTTTCTTCGGCAGGCGGCAGCGGGTCAAAGGATTTGATCGTTACCATGGGCGTAAAGTGGCATGCACCATAGTGTTGGGCAAGCCTTTACCCTTTCGCGGCCTTCATCGCCTGTTCCAGCAGCTTGCGATCGCCAATGTGGTTGGCCAGCAGCAAAATCAGACGGGCATTGATCGCATCGGATTCCTCTTTGCTGTGACCTTCGTGCAGCGCCAGTAGATCGGCATAGAAATCATCGGCACCTTTGATGTTCGGGGTGGTGGTCAGATCGGTCATTTACTTGCCTCCCTGCATAGTGGCGGTTTTCAAGGCGTCCAGAACAGCCGCTTTGTTATAGCTTTGCCAACGGGCCGCAACATGTTGATCGGGGCGCATCAGATAGACAGCGGTTTTCGCATCGCCCAGGTAGCGGGCGGCAAATTCGGGGCTTTCATCAGGGGACAAGTGGACTATTTCAGTCTCTATCCCGCCCAGATCTAGGGTATCATCCGCCTTTTCGCCGATTACCAGCAACTGAAAACGGTTGCCCAGCCTGTCTAGCAACCAACCCTCTTTCAGCGGCGCATCAACGGCGGGCGATCCGGGACGCAGAGCCACAGGCAGCCCCTTGTCATCCGGCCCATTCAGAACCGAGCCATCATAGGTGCAAGGCACTGACAAGCGGCCCGAATTCACCAGCGGGCGGGCGAATTCGTAATGTTCGGACAGGTCCAGAAC
>WFNH01000100.1 GCA_015488685.1 Marinosulfonomonas sp. | reverse complement strand
GTTAAGGCAATAATCATGCCTTTGGGCCTATGGTCGGGAAACAGACTGCACTTTATTGGCGGAGTTTCGCGGCTTATGGATGTTATCCTGCATATCGGTGCCCATCGCACCGGCACCACCACGTTCCAGACCTATCTTGAGGATAATCGGGACCATCTGAACGACATCGGCACCGAATTCTGGGGGCCGAACCGCACACGATCAGGCCTGTTTTCGGGGCTGGTCAAACGACCGGACAAAGTAAACCGCGATGCGCGGCGGCGGGGGGAGCGCGCGAACGGGTTGATCCGGATGGAACTGGACCGGCTGGATCAGGTTGGTTTGACCTCGCTGGTGGTGAGCGAGGAAAATATGATCGGCTCGATGTGGGATAACCTGTCTGTTGCACGGCTTTACCCCGATGCGCAGGCGCGGCTGGACCGGTTTGCGTCAGGTTTCGGGTTTCACTGCAAACGGGTGGCGATCTCGCTCCGCTCTTATGACAAATACTGGGCCTCGGTGCTGGCGTTTATGGTACAACGGGGCTGGAAGGCGCCGGATGACGGGCTTTTGGACCGGCTGGTCACCCAGTCGCGCCGCTGGCAGGATGTGGTCCGCGATGTGGCGGCGGTGTTTCCGGCGGCGGAACTGGTGGTCTGGCCGTTCGAGAGCTTCGTGGGCCAGTCCGATCATCAATTGGCGATGATCAACAACGGGCGTGTGCCGGTGATGATGCGCGGGCGGCGGGACTGGCATAACGCTTCGCCAAGCTGCGCCAAAATTCGCAAGGTGTTTCTGGACCGTGGTAACCGCGCGGCGGCCAATCAATTGCCGGACGACTATTCGCGCTGGCAGCCATTTGGCGCAGACCATATCGCGGCGTTCCAGAGCCAGTATGACGAAGATATCGCCTGGCTGCGCGGGGGCGCGGACGGGCTGGCGACCTATGTGGAAAATACAGACAGCGGACCAGCAGGGATACATCTGCGGCCGTGGGAAATGGAAAGAGGACATTCCAATGACCAACAAGAAAGAAGCATGGGCTAAGCGCGCAGAAAAAGAGCTGCGCGGGCGGCCGCTGGACGATTTGACGTGGCACACGCCCGAAGGCATTGACGTGGAGCCGGTCTATACCGAGGACGACACAGCGGGGCTGGACCATATGGGCAGCATGCCCGGCGAGGTGCCGTTCACCCGTGGGCCGCGCTCGACCATGTATACGGGGCGTCCGTGGACGATCCGGCAATACGCCGGTTTTTCCACCGCCGAGGAAAGCAATGCGTTCTATCGTAAGGCGCTGGATGCAGGGCAGCAGGGGGTATCGGTTGCCTTTGATCTGGCCACGCACCGTGGATATGATTCCGATCACCCGCGCGTTGTGGGCGATGTGGGCAAGGCCGGTGTGGCGATCGACAGTGTCGAGGATATGAAAATCCTGTTTGACGGCATCCCGCTGGACAAGGTTTCGGTTTCAATGACGATGAACGGCGCGGTGATCCCCGTGCTGGCGTCTTTCATCGTGGCGGGCGAAGAACAGGGGGTGGAGCGCGCGGCCCTGTCAGGCACGATCCAGAACGATGTTCTGAAAGAATTCATGGTGCGCAATACCTATATCTACCCGCCCGAACCCAGCATGAGGATTGTCTCGGATATTATTGAATACACGTCAAAAAACATGCCGCGTTTCAATTCGATCTCGATCTCCGGCTACCATATGCAAGAGGCGGGCGCGAACCTTGTGCAGGAACTGGCTTTCACATTGGCCGACGGGCGCGAGTATGTCCGTGCGGCACTGGCGCGGGGCATGGATGTAGATGCCTTTGCGGGGCGGCTAAGTTTCTTTTTCGCCATCGGCATGAATTTCTTTATGGAGGCTGCCAAACTGCGCGCCGCGCGGTTCCTGTGGCACAAGATCATGTCGGAATTCAATCCGAAGTCGGAAAAATCCCTGATGCTGCGCACCCATTGCCAGACATCCGGCGTCTCCTTGCAGGAACAAGATCCTTACAACAATATCGTGCGTACCGCTTACGAGGCGATGAGCGCGGTGCTGGGCGGCACCCAATCGCTGCACACGAACTCTTTTGACGAAGCCATTGCTTTGCCAACAGATTTTTCATCCCGCATCGCCCGCAACACCCAGTTGATCCTGCAAAATGAAACCGGCGTGACCAAGGTGATCGACCCGCTGGCAGGGTCCTATTACGTTGAAAAACTGACCGCCGATCTGGCCGATGAAGCCTGGAAAATCATCGAAGAGGTCGATGCGATGGGCGGTATGACCAAGGCGGTGGCCTCTGGCATGCCCAAGCTGCGGATCGAGGAAGCGGCGGCGCGGCGGCAAGCGGCGGTGGACCGTGGCGACGAGGTGATTGTCGGGGTGAACAAATTCCGTCTGGACAAGGAAGATCCGATCGACATTCTGGATGTCGACAACGTGGCAGTGCGTGAAAGCCAGGTGGAACGCCTGAAAGAAATCCGCAGCAGTCGTGATCAGGCGGCTTGCGATGCGGCGCTTTTGGCGCTGGAGCAGGCAGCGGCATCGGGGCAGGGTAACCTGCTGGAAATCGCGAATGACGCGGCACGGGCGCGGGCAACAGTGGGGGAAATCAGCATGGCGATGGAAAAAACATTCGGACGGCACCGCGCCGAGGTCAAGACACTGGCAGGCGTCTATGGTGCGGCTTACGAGGGCGACGAAGGGTTTGCTGCGATCCAGAAAACGGTCGAGGAATTTGCCGAGGCCGAGGGCCGCCGACCGCGTATGCTGGTGGTCAAAATGGGGCAGGACGGGCATGACCGCGGGGCCAAGGTGATTGCCACGGCCTTTGCCGACATCGGTTTTGACGTGGACGTTGGCCCGTTGTTCCAGACTCCGGAAGAGGCAGCGCAGGATGCGGTCGACAACGACGTGCATGTGGTCGGGATTTCGTCACAGGCGGCGGGGCATAAAACGCTGGCGCCCAAGCTGGTGCAGGCGCTCAAAGATGCCGGTGCCGACGATATCATCGTGATCTGCGGCGGGGTCATTCCGCAGCAGGATTACCAGTTCCTGTATGACGCTGGCGTCAAGGCGATCTTTGGCCCCGGGACGAACATCCCCGAGGCCGCGCAGGACATCCTGCAGATTTTGCGCAAAGCGAAGGGTTAGCTCTGTGCGGGTACCTCTTTCGGTGCCCGCATAAACCGCAATACACCATAGCCCAGCACAGCCGAGACCAATGATCCGGCCAGCACCCCGAGGCGCACCTGGTTCATCAGGGCTGGATCGCTAAAGCTGAGCGATCCGATAAACAGCGACATGGTAAAGCCGATCCCTGCCAGACAGGCCACGCCATAGATATGCCCCCAGTTTGCCCCGCTTGGCAGTCGGGCAAAACCGAACTTGACCATCAGGTACACCGCACCCAGAACACCCGCCTGTTTGCCCAGAAACAGCCCCAGCGAAATGCCCAGCGGCAAAGGTGCCAGCAGATCGGCGGGGGTCAGCCCTTGCAGCACAACGCCCGCATTGGCAAAGGCAAAGATCGGCACGATCAGATACAGCACATAGGGCGCCAGCCCGTGTTCCAGCGCGTGCAGAGGGGATTTGCCGAACTTGTCTTTCATCGGAATGAAGAACGCGGTCAGAACCCCCGCCACGGTCGCATGAACGCCGGATTTCAGCACCAGAACCCACAGGATCACACCCAGTAACAGCATCGGGGCGACACGGTGCGTGCCCTGCCGGTTCAGCCAGAACATGGCGGCCAGCGGGACCAACGCCATCAGCAGATAGTCGATCTTCAGTTCCGCCGTATAGAACAGCGCAATGATCAGGATCGCGGCCAGATCGTCCAGAATGGCCAGCGTCAGCAGGAAAATTTTCAGCGATGCGGGTGCGCGTTTGCCCACCATTGCCAGAATACCCAGTGCAAAGGCAATATCTGTAGCTGCCGGAATGGCCCAGCCGTTGATGGTGTCGGGTTGCCCCCAGTTCAGCGCGGTATAGATCAGCGCCGGAATCGCAATACCCCCCAGCGCGGCAACCCCCGGCAACAGCACATCGCGCGGGTTTTTCAGCTTGCCTTCCAGCAATTCGCGTTTCAATTCCAACCCGATCAGGAAAAAGAAAACCGCCATCAACCCGTCATTGATCCACAGAATCAGCGGCTTGGACAGCCCGACATCATTCAGGGTGATTTTCAGATAGGATCCCAGCGCGGATTCATAATACGGCCCGAAAGCGGAATTGGCGACAATCATCGCCATTACGGCTGACAGCATCAGTAATATGCCCCCCGCTGCGTCATGTTTGAAGAAGCGGTCGAAAGCACGAAGTAGGGGCATGATGGTCCTTATATAAGAAAAACAGTCAGGTTTGAAGATAGATGGGGCCTGCCGCCCGATTTTCAATAGACTGACTTGCGAATTTATGGTGGTGTTACGGGGAATTCCAATGGAAGGGTCGGGAATGCATGAACTGGACCATATCGCGGTTGCGGCGGGTACGCTGGACGAAGGTGTTGCGGCGGTCGAACAGGCCTTGGGCGTGTCCCTGTCGGGCGGCGGAGAACACCCGCTGATGGGCACGCATAACCGGCTGTTGGGGCTGGGGAATGTGTATCTTGAGGTGATCTCGATCAACCCTGATGCGCCCGCGCCGGATCATCCGCGCTGGTTTGATCTGGACCGTTTCAGCGGCGTGCCACGTCTGACCAACTGGATTTGTCGCAACGATGATCTGGAATCCGCGATTGCCGCCAGTCCTGACGGGGTGGGCGTGCCGGTGGCCCTGTCGCGTGGGGATCTGCGCTGGCGGATGGCGGTGCCGGCGGATGGGAAGCTGCCGTTTGACAATGCCTATCCGGCGCTGATCCAGTGGCAGGGTGCGCTACATCCGGCGGATTTGCTGGTGGACGCGGGGTGCCGTTTGCGCAAGCTTGAGGTGTCGCATCCGAAGGCCGATGCTTTGCAGCAGGCCTTGGGCGGGTTTGTTGACCCAAGAGTCGCCATAGTGCAGGGGGATCGCGTGGCTTTTCGCGTCGAGGTCGAAACGCCGCACGGGGTTCGGATTTTGCAATGACGATCCGTGCGGCAATCCCCAATGATGCAGCGATGATTGCCGATATCTGGAACGGGATTATCCACGATCCTGTGATCACCTTTACCACCAAGGAAAAGACCCCCGAATCCATTCTACAACTGCTAAAGGTCCAGCCCGTGCTGGTGGCGGACATTGGCAATCAAGTGTCAGGCTTTGCTACCTATGGCGCGTTTCGGACTGGCCCCGGCTATCGCCACAGTGGCGAGGTAACAATCCATCTTACCCCGAACGCGCGCGGGCGCGGGGTTGGGCGCAAACTGATGCAAACCCTGCTGGATATGGCGCGCAAAGACGGAATACATGTAATGGTGGCAGGGGTGAGCGCTGAAAACCATGCGGCCATCTGCTTTCATCAGGCGCTTGGATTTGCCGAAGTGGCGCGGATGCCCGAGGTGGGGCGCAAGGCAGGACGTTGGTTAGATCTGATATTACTGCAAAAACTATTGAATACATGACCTGACAGTCCTGAAAATACCCGCTATCCTGCCAATATGTCATTATGGACCCGCATATCCGATGCCCTGTCCGCCCTCGCCAGTGGTGAAGGGTTGTCCGAGGTGTTCGAGCGCCTGCGCACCCCGCCGGAACAAACCGTAGGTTTCACCATTGCGGTGATCGCGCTGGGCGCCAAGATGGCCAAGGCCGACGGGCAGGTGACGCGGGACGAGGTTGCGGCCTTTCGCGAGGTATTTACCATCCCGCCGCAAGAAGAGGCCAACGCGGCACGGATTTTCAATCTGGCACGTCAGGATGTGGCAGGGTTCGAGGAATACGCCCGCCGGATCAAACGCATGTTCGGGGACCGGCGCGAGCCGCTGCATGATCTTATGGAGGGGTTGTTTTTCATTGCGCTGGCAGATGGGGAATATCACCCGAAAGAGGATGATTTTCTGGACCGCGTGCGCCGGATTTTTGGTATAGATGAACGCGAATTCCGCACCATGCGGTCGATGTTTGTGGCCGATGCATTACCTGATCCATACGCGGTTCTGGGGGTGGCACCCGAGGCGCCCTTTGAAGAAATCCACGCAGCCTATAAGCGGCTGGTGCGCGAAACCCACCCTGACCGGATGAAGGCCCGTGGCGTGCCCTGCGAGGCCGTAATACTGGCCGAGGCCCGTTTGCGCCAGATTAATGCGGCATGGGAAGAAATCCAGAAAGCACCGGTGTGATGCGCATCGCCACCTATAATGTGGAATGGTTCGATGCGCTGTTTGGCAAGGACGGACAGCCATTGCTGGATGGGGAATGGTCGCGCAGGCACGATGTGACGCGGGTGCAGCAACTTGAGGCGGTGGCGATGGTGTTTACCGCAATGGATGCGGACGCGGTGATGGTGATCGAGGCGCCCGATGGCAGCCATCGGCGCGACGGGGTGCGGGCGCTGGAAAATTTTGCCAAGCATTTCGGGCTGCGCACCCGCAAGGCGCTGATCGGGTTCCAGAATGATACCCAGCAGGAAATCGCGCTGCTGTATGACCCCGATGTGATGTCCGCGCGTCATGACCCGAAGGGCGAACAGACGGGCAAGAAAGGCTCGTTCAACTCGCCGCGATTTGACAGTGTGTTTCGCCGCGATCTGGATGTGGATGCCACGCCCGAACTGATCACCTTTTCCAAACCGCCACTCGAGGTGGCTGCGAAAACCAAATCGGGTAACCGGTTTCGCATGATCGGTGTGCATATCAAATCCAAAGCCCCGCATGGCGCCCGTGGCGCTGTCGAGGTGATGCGCAAGGCAATCGAAAACCGCCGCAAACAAATGGCGCAATGTATCTGGTTGCGCCAGCGGGTCGAGGAACACCTGGACGCAGGCCAACGCGTGATGGTGCTGGGGGATTTCAACGATGGCCCTGGTCTGGATGAATATGAAAAGCTGTTCGGCCGATCCAGCGTGGAAATCGTATTGGGCGAGGAGGGGCATGAATCCCTGTATGACCCGCATGCGCAAATGATCCTGTCGCGCAAACTGGGGGCAAAACCGGCAACATCGCGGTTTTATATCAAACATGAAAATCGCTATCTGTCGGTGCTGCTGGATTACATCATGGTGTCGGGCGATCTGAACGCCAAACAGCCGCGTTGGCGCATCTGGCATCCTTTTGATGACCCCGAATGTTACCATATGCCGGATTTGCGCGAGGCCTTGCTGACAGCCTCGGACCATTTTCCGGTGACGATTGATATTGATCTGTGACCTTACAAATTCACTTCGGATGTCTTATATATAGGGCATGAAACGGATAGCTACATTCACAATCGCTACCTGTCTGGCCCTGTCGCCCGCCTATGCGGAAAATTCCGACAAGGGCGGGATGGACGAAGGCTTGAGCCTGATGGAACAGGGCGCCAGGATGCTTTTGCGCGGCCTAACAACCGAGATGGAGCCGGCATTGAAAGACCTGAAAGGGCTGGCCGAGGAAATGGGGCCGGGTTTGGCGCAACTGCGGGAAATGATCGGGGATTTCACCAATTATTATCCGCCCGAAGTGCTGCCCAACGGCGATATTATCATCCGCCGCAAGACACCGCTTAAGGTGGAGAAACCGCTGGAAGAAGGCGAGATCGAACTGTAAGGGAGTGGCTGTTTTCTTTGAAAGAAAACAGGACGAAATCTTTCAAAGATTTCGGGGCATTGTCCGATCCAGAAAGGATAGCAATTCACCGCTGTATTGTTCAATCTTGTCCACTGAATCATGATCGCCATCGGGGATCAGCAGGATTTCGGCCTCATGATCCTTGCAGTTGTCGGCAATCGCCTGCAAATCCTTTACCGGAATGGTTTTATCCGCATCCCCGTGCACCAATAGCACCGGACAGGTTATTTTGCATCGGGTGTTGATCGGGGCGATGTCGTCAAACCGGTGGCCAATGATCCGTTGCACATAGCGCAGCACCAGTGCGATCAGCCATTTGGGCAGGTGCAGGCTTTGTAAATAGCGCTGCATCAGCCATTCGGGATGGGCAAAGCTGGCAATCGAAATCACTGCATCCATATCGTGCCGACGCGAGGCCACCAGCAATGTGGCCGCCGCCCCGACAGAATGGCCCAGCAGGGCGATTTTGCCGGTTTCGGGTTGCTGTTTCAGCCAGTCCAGCCCGCTTTCGATATCCTCGGCAAAGGTGGGCATGGAGGACGGCCCACCGCTGTCGCTGGAGCCGTGATTGCGCGCATCCAGCAGCAGGGCGTTGTAACCGGCCCTGCACAGCGGCACCGCCACAGGCAGGACCACTTCGGCATTTACGCCCCAGCCGTGCATGATCAGGATAGTGGGAGCGGCAGGTTTGTCAGAGGCCAGAATATACCAGCCAAACAGGTTCGCACCGTTCTTGCCGGGAATATTGACAGTCCGGAAATTCAGTCCGTAATCGGCGGGGTCACCGGTTTCTTTGATGCGGGGCGCACGGAACCCGTAACGCACGGCAAAGCCGAACAGCAGAACAGTGATTGCGATAATGGCAAGGATTGCGAGGGCTGTATTCACCGCAGTTTCTTGATCTCGACCTCGGCCCCAAGTGCTGCGGCTAGTGACTTGAACCGCGCTTCGGCCACTTCGCCAAACAGACCACGGCCGGTTGCATCCAGACGTAATTCCAGCTGCTTTTTCTTGGGGAAATAGCGCAGGTTTGCCATTTCATTCAGATTATCAACCGTCAGCATTGCGCCGAACCGCATCGCTTTGCCCACCACCTCGGCGTTCACCGCATCCTTTTGCGCCAGTAATTCCACCATCGGTTCAAATGGCGTGCCCGCGCGGCTGTTTTTGTAACGGTGCAGCAGGGCCAGCCCCAGAAACACCCGTTCGCGGTGGCGCAGACCGCCCAGATTGGCGCGGGTGGCGTTGTCAAAACAGACCTCGGCGCGGTAATCGGGATGCGCACGCCATGTCACATCATGCAGCAGGCAGGCGGCAAGGATCAGGCGTTTGCGATCATTGGACGCGGATTTGAACAGCGGCAGGATGAAGTTATAGAGTTGCATGCCAAAGCCGGGCCAGCGGGCGTCTTTGCTTTCGGCAAAGCGGCAGGCCTCGATTAACGGGTCGCGGTCACGCAGTTTTTGCGGCATTTGCTCATACAGCATACCCTCGCGGATGCCGTAGCTGGAGATGGCGATTTCCTTGGGCTTGAATTTGCGCACCACGCGTTTGAGCACCTCGCAGGCGACCGGTACCAGCACCATCCGCGCCTGTGACGTGCCGGTCAGGGCGCGTAATTCGTCCAGATCATGCGCGTTGATCCATTTCACCGTTTCCATCACCGATTTCGGTGTCATCCGGTATTCGTGCAGCACGGTCAGCGGATAACCACGGCGCAGCATGTCGATCCGCGCAATTGCCCGCCATGAGCCGCCGACCAGAAACAGCCGCTTGCCCTCGACCGGTATCTGGCTGTGCAGATCGTCCAGAATACCGCTGATATGTTTCTTCAGCCCCTTCTTGCCGCCCTTCACATTCGACAGCTTCAGCGGACCCAGTGGCGAGGTCAGTCGCCGTCCCACACGCCCCTCGGCGACCTCGGCCAGCTCCATGGAAGACCCGCCAATATCGCAAACCAGCCCATGCGCCGTTGGCCAGCCCAACAGCACGCCTTGGGCCGACAGGCGTGCTTCTTCCTCGCCGTCGATCACATAAATTTTCAAGCCCGTTTCGCGCAACACGTCTTCACAGAAATCCGCGCCATCGCTGGCTTCGCGCACGGCGGCGGTGGCCACGGCGGTCAGCGGCGGGATGTTCATACCCTCGGCCAACAGTTGGAATCGCTTGATCGCCGCCAACGCCCGTTCGCGCCCCTTGGGGTTCAAGTGGCCGGTTTCGGGCAGGCCCGCCCCAAGGGCGCACATGATCTTTTCGTTGTAGAAATAGGCGGGGCTGCGGGCGGCGCCGTCAAATACCACCAACCGGACCGAGTTTGATCCAACATCCACCACCCCGACCCGCGACAGGGCGCGGGTGGATGGATCGTCAAACAGCGGGCGGCCAAAGGGGCCCCAGTCTTCGGTTGTGTTGTCCATTGATTCACCCCCCGTTATCCATATGCAGTTTGCAGCGGGCAGGGGGTGGGCGTCAATCTTTGGTGTGGGTCAGTTCGGGCACATCGGCGGCGCCTGCCTTGCCACGCCCCGACAAAGAGGGATTTTCCATAAAGAAACGATGGCAATTGAACGGATGGGCGTCGGGTGCGGTTTTTGGGCGCAGGTAGCGGCCATCGGGGAACAGAACCCAGCTCTGGGCCTCGTCCGCCAGATTGGCGGCCATGATCTGGCTCATGATCTGGGCTTTGACGGTGCCGTTCGTTGCTTCGACCAGCGTTTCAACACGGCGTTTCAGGTTGCGGCCCATCCAGTCGGCCGAGGAAATGTAAACGCGGGCCTTTTTGGCGGGCAGGCCATAGCCGTTGCCAAAGCAGACAATGCGCGAATGTTCCAGAAATCGGCCAACGATGGATTTGACGCGGATATTGTCGGACAGCCCTTTGATGCCGGGGCGCAGGCAACAGATGCCGCGAACGACAAGGCTGATTTTCACGCCGGCCTGCGAGGCGGCATAAAGCGCGTCGATCACATCGGGGTCGACCAGCGAATTCATCTTGGCCCAGATTTCGGCGGGCTGGCCCTCGGCTGCGAATGCGGCTTCACGCTTGATGCTGTCTATCAGGGTTTCCTTCAGGTTTAGTGGGGAAATGGCAAGGTTTTCCAGCCCCTCGGGCTGGGCGTATCCGGACAGATAGTTGAACACTTTAGTCGCGTCCCGCCCAAGGGCGGCGTTGCAGGTGAACAGCGATAGATCGGTGTAAATCCGCGCGGTGATCGGGTGGTAATTGCCGGTGCCAAAGTGGCTGTAAGTTACCAGCTTGTCCCCCTCGCGACGCACAACCACGCTGATTTTCGCGTGGGTTTTATAGTTGATAAAGCCGTAAACAACATGCGCGCCGGATCGTTCCAGATGTCGCGATTGGCGGATGTTGGCGGCTTCGTCAAAGCGGGCCTTCAGTTCGACCAATGCGGTGACGGATTTGCCCGCTTCGGCGGCTTCGCACAGGGCGGCGACGATGGGAGAGTCGCGCGAGGTGCGATAAAACGTCTGTTTGATCGCTACCACATCGGGATCGCGCGCGGCCTGTTCCAGGAACCGCACCACCATGTCGAAGGTTTCATAGGGGTGGTGCAGCAGCATATCCTTTTGCCGGATCGCGGCGAACATGTCGCCGTCAAAATCCAGCACCCGTTCGGGGACACGCGGGGTAAAATTGGGCCACAGCAGATCGGGGCGGGCATCGGTGACCAGTTCGGACAGATCGGTCAGACCCAGCATGCCGTCGATCTCGACCACCTCGTCATCCTCGACGTGCAATTCGCGGGTGATCAGGCGGCGCAGACCCGGCGGGGCATTGGTGGACAGTTTCATGCGCACCACATCACCACGGCGGCGGCGTTTTAACGCCACCTCGAATTCGCGCACCAGATCTTCGGCTTCATCCTCGACTTCAAGGTCACTGTTGCGCAACACGCGGAATGCGCAGTGGCCTTTGGTTTGATAGCCGGGGAACAGCGCACCAAGATGCAGCAACAACAGTTCTTCCAACGGCAGATAGCGTTGCGTGTTGCCATCCGATGGCAGGGCGACGAAACGGTCAATCTGGTGCGGGATCGGCAGCAGGGCCTGCAAGGGGCGTTTGGTTGTCAGGCTTTCCAGTTTCAGGGCCAGCGCGAACCCTTCGTTCGGGATGAAGGGGAAGGGGTGCGCAGGATCAATCGCCAGCGGGGACAGGACGGGGAATACTTGGGTCAGAAAGAAATCCTGGGCGAATTTCTTGTCTGCTTCGCTTATTGTTTCGGCGTCCAGCAGCAGGATGTTTTCGCGTTCCATCAGGATGCGCAATTCGTTCCAGACGCGCTGTTGTTCCTGTAGCAATTCACGGGCATCGGCATTGATCAGCACCAGTTGCTGGGCAGGGCTTAACCCGTCGGCGGCGGGCGTGGTATTGCCTGCATCGGCCAGCTCTTGCAGGCCCGCCACGCGCACGGTGAAAAATTCGTCCAGATTGGTGGCGGAAATCGACAGGAACCGCAGCCGTTCCAGCAAGGGTACGCGGGGGTTTTCGGCCTCTTCCAGCACACGCCAGTTGAACGCCAGCCATGACAATTCGCGGTTAAAGAACCGCTTGGGGCCAGCCCATTCGTCTGCGGGCAGGGTTTTGGCGGCATCAAAGGGCGATTTCAGGAAATCAGCATGGGTCATATCTGGGCCGGAATGTAAGGGAGTATACCGGCCCCAGTATGGCGCATTTCAGGGGGAATTGTCCAGCACCGTTGCCGCCAGTTTGCGGGTGATGGGTTTGCCTCTGCTAAGGGCAGATTTGTCCAGTGCCGCAACCAGCCGCCCAGCGGCATCAAACGAGCGATCCATGCGTTTAAGCAGGTATGCGATCAGGTCGGGTTGCACCGTGATCTGTCGATCCGCAAACAGTTTCACCAGCACCGCCGCAAGCAGTGCGTCATCGGGGGCAGGCAGGGTGGTGATGGTGGTCGCCGTCATGCGGCTTTGCAGGTCGGGCAGGGTCAGGCCCCAGTGGTTTGGCGCGATGTCGGCGGTCAGCAATAGCGGAGTGCCGTGGGCCTGCGCCAGATTGTGCAGATGGAACAGCGCCTCTTGGGCGGGCATGTCGGTGGCGATGTCGCGGATGTCCTCAACCGCGATGGGGGCATCAACCAGTGCGGGGATGTCGGCATCGGGCAGGTCACGCGCCGCCAGAACCGTCGCTCCGGTGTCTGTCGCCCAGACTTGCACCAGATGGGTTTTGCCAGCCCCCTTGGGGCCGATCAGCGCCAGTTTGTGGTTGGGCCACGCGGGCCAGTTTTCCAGCATCTGCACAGTCAGCGCGTTGATCGGCGAGACAAAGAAATCGTTACGCCCCAGCGCCGTTTTGACGGGCAGGTCGAATGTCATCTGTTCAGCCATGGATCAGGTTTCTTCGGTCTTTGGCAGGTTGCCGGTTTTTGGTTCGTCCCCGACCTGACCGGCAAGCCCCTGATACAGTCGCCCCTGTTTATATTGCTCGATTGCAAAGCGGATGATCACGCCGATGCTGGCCGCCACCGGCACCGCCACCAGCATCCCGACAAAGCCGAACAGGTTTCCGAACACCGACAATGCAAACATCAGCCAGACGGGGTGCAATCCCACGCTGTTGCCCACCAGTTTCGGGGTGATCACATTGCCTTCCAGCGCCTGACCCAGCATGAACACACCCGCCACCAGCCCCAGCGACACCCAGTCGCCCCAGAACTGGAACAGGCCCAGCCCGATCGCCAGCGCGCCGCCAATCAGCGCCCCGACATAGGGGATAAAAGTGATTAGACCGGCAAAAGCCCCAACCAACAGGCCGAATTGCAGCCCCACCAACATCAACCCGATGGCATAATAGGCACCCATTGTCAGGCAGACCGTGCCTTGGCCGCGAATGAAGGATGCCAGCGTCTGGTCAATCTCGCGGGCCAGTTTGCGGACCACCGGCGCATGATCTCGCGGCAAAAGCGCATCGATCTTGGCGACCATCCGGTCCCAGTCCAGCAGCATGTAAAACGCAACAACCGGCACGATCACCATCAGAACGATGATATTGATCAGGCTCATGGCCGAGGACAACAACCCGTTAACAAATTGCCCGCCCTTGGCCTGAATGGACTCGCCAATACCTTCCAGTGAATGGCGCAGGGTGGAATTGGAATCCATCAGCGACGGAAATCGTTCGGTCAGGAAATTTTTCAGTTTGCTAAATATTTCAGGGGCCGAATTAATCAGCGCAATGGTTTGTTCCACCAGCAACGGAACGATCAACAGGGCCAGCAGGGTGAATATGATTACGCCGAAAAAGGTGATGACCACAGTGGCCAAAACCCGTGAAAACCCCATCTTTTCCAGCCGATCCGCAACCGGATCAAGGAAATAGGCAATCGCCCCGCCCAGCACGAACGGCAGGATCACATCGCCCAGATACCACAGCACGACCAGAAACACCGCCGTGGCGATGCTCCAGTATTTTGTTTGTTGCTGTGCGGGTAGTGCCATGAAATGTCCCTAACAATACGGTTCCCTAACACATCGCCCATGCGGGCGCAGGTTTCAAGGGGCGTTGAAACGGCTCTTGTCTGTTGCGCGCTGCTATCCTAAACCCCTTGGCAACCCGAATTCCCATGTCCAAAGGTGACCAAATGCGATTGTCGCGCTATTTTCTGCCCGTTCTGAAAGAAACCCCTGCCGAGGCGCAGATCGTTTCGCACCGCTATATGCTGCGTGCCGGTATGATCAAACAGGCCAGCGCCGGGATCTATTCCTGGCTGCCGCTGGGGTTCAAGGTGCTGAAAAAGATCGAGAACATCGTGCACGAGGAACAGCAGCGCGCAGGCCACATCCCGATGCTGATGCCCACTCTGCAATCGGCCGACCTGTGGCGTGAAAGCGGGCGTTATGACGGCTATGGCGAAGAAATGCTGCGCATGAAGGACCGGCACGGGCGTGATATGCTGTATAGCCCCACGGCCGAGGAAATGTTCACTGACGTGTTCCGCTCGTATGTCAAAAGCTACAAGGATTTGCCGCTGACCCTCTATCAGATTCAGTGGAAATTTCGCGATGAAATCCGCCCCCGTTTCGGCGTGATGCGGGGGCGCGAGTTTTTCATGAAGGACGGCTATAATTTCGATCTGACCAAAGAGGACGCGCTGCACGCCTATAACCGCCATCTGGTCAGCTACTTGCGTACTTACGAGCGCATGGGCCTGCAAGCGATCCCGATGCGCGCCGATTCCGGCCCGATTGGTGGCGATTACACCCATGAATTCCTGGTGCTGGCCGACACCGGCGAAAGCGAAGTGTTTTACGATAGCAAAGTCACAGATATTTCGCTGGGCAAACGCGACATTGATTTTGACGATGTGGCGCAATGTCAGGCGGTGATGGACGAATTCACATCCCTTTACGCCCGCACAGACGAAACCCATGTCGAGGCCGAGTTTAACGAGGTGCCCGAGGACCGCCGCCGCGTGGCCCGTGGCATCGAGGTGGGGCAAATCTTCTATTTCGGCACCACCTACTCCGACAAAATGGGCGCAACCGTGGTCAATGATCAGGGCGACCATGTGCCGGTACATATGGGCAGCCACGGCATCGGCGTATCCCGCCTGCTGGGCGCGATCATCGAGGCCAGCCACGACGATAAAGGCATCATATGGCCCGAAGGCGTAACGCCCTTCCATTGCGGCATCATCAACCTGCGCCAAGGGGACGAGGCCGCGGATGCGGCTTGCGAGAGCCTCTATTCCGCACTGACCGCTGCGGGGCTTGAGCCGCTTTATGATGACCGCAACGAGCGGGCAGGCGGCAAATTTGCGACCATGGACCTGATCGGCCTGCCGTGGCGCATCACTGTTGGCCCGCGGGGGCTGAAAAACGGTGTGGTCGAACTGACCAGCCGCAAAACCGGTGAAAGCGTGGAAATGCCACCGGAACAGGCGGTTGCCAAAGTGGTCGAAATTTACGCCAACCTGTAGGGCGGGGTTCACCCCGCCACCACCTCAGATCTGGCAGGTGCTTTCCGCCTCTGCCATTTCCTGCTATACTGCCTGCAAAACAATAAGCAGTAGGCAGGCAAAATGATACGAACGCTGACCATGGCGGGCGGCATCGCAGGCGCGGTGGCGCTGTCGCAGTTTCCCGAATTCTCGCAGCAATATATGCAGCGCATGTCCGGTGCCGTGGATGAATTGCGCGGTGTGGTGGTGGCTTTTGATCTGACCGCCACAACCAGCGGGCTGACCCGGCAAGAGGCGCTTAACCACATGCAGGGTGACGATTTTCAGGAGGGGCTGCGCGATACGATCGAAACCTCGATCAATCGTTATGAGCGCCTGTCCAGCAACCTGACCGCCCTGCGCAGCGCAACGCCATTGGAACGGCTGGGGCAGTTCTATCGCTTCTCGGATACTGATCTGGCACAGCGCACATGGGACGATTTCAAGCCCGCCGTGCCGGTCACCACTGATGGGCTAATTGCGGCAGGCATCGGTTTTCTGGTCGGCTGGCTGGGGCTTGGGTTGCTGTTTGGGGGCTTGCGGCGGATGTTTAGGCGGACAAGGGGGTATGCGCTGCCCCGGACCTGATCCGGGGCCTTCTGTTTTGGCTTGTTGCAGGCCCCGGAACACGTCCGGGGCAGCAAAAGTGGATGTCGGCGATAGATGGCCTTGTGATGCCGCTTTCCCCTTGACCATCCGCGCGCATCCCCCCAGACTCCGCGCCAAAGCAACATAAGAAGCGAGCAGAGACTTTGGCCGGACAAACCGCCCCCTTTTCAAAATTCGAATGGATGATCGCCTGGCGCTACCTGCGCGCCAAACGCGCCGAAGGTGGCGTCAGCGTGATGACATGGATTTCCCTGATCGGCATCACGCTGGCCGTGGCTGCGCTGATCATCACCTTGGCCGTGCGGGCCGGTTTTCGGGCCGAATTTGTCGATACCATTCTGGGCGCCAACGCCCATGTAACGGTGTTCAATTCTATCACGGTGGATGACACAGGCCACACCAGCCGCGTGATGGCGGATTACAAGGAAAAGGCCGAACGCATCCGTCAAATCCCCGGCGTCACCCGCGTTGCCCCGCTGATCAAGGGGCAGGTGATGGCGAACAACCAGCAATATAACACCGGTGCGCAAGTGTTCGGGATCAGCCTTGAGGATCTAAAGGGAATTCCGCGGATTGCCTCGGGCGAAGACCAGATTGGCAATATTGATGACTTTGATCACGGGGTCGCCATCGGCAAAGGCATTGCCAACACACTGGGCCTTGGGGTGGGCGACAAGATCAAGCTGATTTCCCCCAACGGCACCAAAACCGCCTTTGGTGTTAGCCCCCGCGTGAAGGTTTACGAGGTCACTTATATCTTCTCGGTTGGCCGTTACGACATCGACGGTATCCGCATCTATATGCCGTTTAAGGAAGCACAGAGTTTCTTTAACCGCGAAGGTGTAGCGGACGAATTGGAAGTGATGGTTAAGGAGCCTGAAAAGGTGGGCGACATGGCGCTGGACCTGCTGCGCGCGGGCGGGGATCGGACTGTGCTGTGGACGTGGCGCGATGCTTCCGGTGCCTTCCTGCGGGCGCTGACCGTCGAGGACAACGTCATGTTCGTGCTGATGTCGGTGCTGGTGCTGATCGCCGCGATGAACATCATTTCCGGCCTTGTGATGCTGGTGAAAAACAAGGGCCGCGACATCGGAATTTTGCGCACCATGGGCCTGACAGAAGGGTCTGTCTTGCGGGTGTTTTTCATCTGCGGCGCGCTGACCGGATTGCTGGGCACGCTGTTCGGGGTGATCCTTGGCTGCCTGTTCGCGCTATATTTCGACCCCATACTGGCCTTTGTCAGCGGGGCCTCGGGTGGGCAGGTCTGGGATGCCTCGGTGCGGGGCATCTATAAGCTACCCGCGCTGTTGCAGTTCAAGGACGTGATGTCGGCCATTGCGCTATCATTGGGCCTATCGTTTATCGTCACCATTTTTCCGGCGCGGCGTGCGGCGCGAATGAACCCGGTGGAGGCCCTGCGTTATGAGTAAACCAATGCTGGATCTGCGCGGGATCGTGAAAACCTATAATCACGGTAAACCCAATGAAATCAACGTCCTGCGGGGCGCCGACCTAACAGTGGATCAGGGCGAAGTGGTGGCACTGGTGGCCCCTTCGGGTGCCGGTAAATCCACCCTGCTGCACATCGCCGGTCTGCTGGATACGCCCGATCAGGGGCAGGTGCTGATCAGCGGGCAGGACATGACGGGTAAATCCGATCGTCGGCGTACCGCCGTGCGCCGTGACGAGGTTGGCTTTATCTATCAATTCCACCACCTGCTGCCGGAATTTTCGGCGCTGGAAAACATCGTTCTACCGCAACTGGCCAATGGCATTTCGCAAAAGCAGGCCGAAGGTAGAGCATTGGAATTGCTGGGGAATGTCGGCGTGGCAGAGCGGGCCGACCACCGTCCGGCGGCAATGTCGGGCGGCGAGCAACAGCGGGTGGCGTTTTGCCGTGCATTGGCCAACGAGCCGCTGGTTCTGCTGGCGGATGAACCAACTGGGAACCTTGACCCCGCGACCTCGGATCAGGTGTTCGCGGCCCTGATGGGATTGGCACGCGAGACCGGCTTGTCGGCCCTGATCGCCACCCACAACATGGAGCTGGCAGCACGGATGGATCGCGTGGTGCGGATGGAGAACGGGGTGCTGGTGTGAGGGTAATCCTTGCCCTGATCTGCCTGTGTTTTGCCCAAATTACCGCTGCCCAACCCGTTGAAGTCGATGTAAAAATTGTGATTTCTGTAGATGCGTCGGGATCGGTTGATCCGACCGAATTCCGCCTGCAAATCGGCGGGATTGTGAATGCTATGCGTGACCAATCCGTGCAACGGGCCGTGCGGGCGGGGCCGAAGGGCAGGGTTCTGGCGGTGGTGCTGATCTGGTCGGATGCTGCTTATCCAAAATACCCGACCGCGTGGTTTGAACTGGGGCCGGAAGGGTCGTTTGACGCCTTTGCGATGGAGATTGAAAAATTCACAGTCTCGGCCCCCGGTGTGCCCGCGATTGGTGGTGGCGGGACCAACATTGGTGATGGGTTGCTCTATGCTATCAATATGTTAGAGGAAAACACCGTGCCTGCCAGTCGGTTGGTGATTGACGTTTCGGGGGACGGGCCGGAATCCAAACCCTGGGTCAAAGGGGCGGTGGAATTGCCACAGGCGCGGGCGTTGGCCGCGGCCAAGGGGATCACGGTCAACGGGTTGGCGATTGAAACCGACATTGCGGGGCTGCACCTGTGGTACGAGGCAAACCTGATCACCGGTGCGGGCAGTTTTGTTATACGGGCGGCGGATTTTCAGGACTACCAACAGGCGATCATTAAAAAGCTTCTGCGCGAATTGTCAGGCCAGCCGTTTACGCAGAACGGGCCGTTACGGGGTCAGCAGATGGGGCAGCACATAGGGGATGGTCGCGCCCAGCAGGAACCCGCCAAGGGCTGACAGCAAGATCACCGGTTTGGCGGCGCGGGCGTCCATGCCGATGGCGCGGCAGATCAGGCCGGCCAGGAGGGCGATCAGGGCCGCGATGGGGATACCGGTTAGGAACATTGGGGGGGGCTTTCCGCTGGAAATTACAATCCAAAGCTATATCACATAGAACCCGTCATTTTGCAAAAATGACAGCGCCCGACCTCCCCATGGAGGGCGCTATTGCTATGTTGCGCCTAGCGGGTAGGGTTTGGCGGATGTGAACGAGCGGAATACAAAATCCGCGGCACCATGCGCCCACCAGGTCGGGCGCTGCCATTTTCACAAAATTTGGAGGGAAAAATGGCACCACAAGACGGGTTAAACCGGCCTACTTCGCCATTTGTAAAAAATCGTATTGTCAAAGCTTCCAAAAGGCAAAAATTTATCCCAATTACCCATTAGCCAATCAATCCGAATATTTACTCCGTTTTCGGCGGCCTCAGATGGAAAACAAGCTAAGACAAGCTCGGCACCTGCCTTGTATCCCGCGAAGTTTATGAGTTTTAATGGAAGTTGTCCATTTTCACGAGAGGCAAAAGGGTGTGCACTTGCAATCATATACACTCGCACATCTGGTTCGGGAGGTTCTTTGAAATAGAGGAGATCACCGCGCCACAGGACATTTTCCTCTTTGGTTACAACGCTGTATTTTTCACCAAATATATCAAACTCGCTTGGTGGGTAATAGGAATTACTCAAACATCCAACTCCTCCACAAACTGCGCGTTCTCTTGAATATACTGGAACCGCATTTCCGGCTTTTTGCCCATCAGGCGTTCCACCAGATCGGCGGTTTCGCCGGGCATGGTTTCGTCCACCGTCACGCGGATCAGTTTGCGGCTTTCGGGGTTCATGGTGGTGTCTTTCAAATCTTTGGCATCCATTTCGCCCAAGCCCTTGAAGCGCGAGACGTCGATCTTGCCTTTGCCGCCCAACCCTTTTTCCAGCCATTCGTTTTTCTCGGCCTCGTCAATGCAATAAACCCGCTTGGCCCCTTGGGTCAGGCGAAACAGCGGTGGGCAGGCCAGATACAGGTGGCCCGCGTCAATCATCGGCCGCATCTGGGTGAAGAAAAACGTCATCAACAGCGCGGCGATATGGGCGCCGTCGACGTCCGCATCGGTCATGATGATGACTTTTTCATAGCGCAGATCATCAAGGTTGAACCGGCTGCCAAACCCGACGCCAAGCGCCTGCGCCAGATCGTTGATTTCGGCGTTGGTGCCGATTTTGCTGGATGCCGCGCCCAGCACGTTCAGGATTTTACCACGCAGGGGCAGCAATGCTTGCGTCTTGCGATTGCGGGCCATTTTGGCAGACCCGCCCGCAGAATCCCCTTCCACGATAAACAATTCGGTGCCCTCGCGGGCGTTGTTGGAACAGTCGGTCAGTTTGCCGGGCAGGCGCAGCTTTTTGGTGGCTGATTTGCGCTGTGTTTCCTTTTCGGCGCGCCGTTTCAGCCGTTCTTCGGCGCGCAGCACAAGGTAGTCGAGGATTGCACCGGCGGATTTGGTGTCGGAGGTCAGCCAGTGGTCGAAATGGTCGCGCACGGCGTTTTCAACCATTTTCTGTGCGGATTCGTTGGACAGCCGGTCTTTGGTTTGGCCCACGAAGGATGGCTCGGCAATAAATATCGACACCAGCGCGCAGCCGCCGGTGGTCAGGTCATCGCGGTTGATGTTGTTGGCTTTCTTGTTGCCCACCAGTTCGCCATAAGCGCGGATGCCTTTCAGGATGGCGGACCAGAAGCCGCCCTCGTGCGTGCCGCCCTCGCGGGTGGGGACGGTGTTGCAATAGCTGTTGATGAAGCCGTCGCGCGACGGGGTCCAGTTGATGGCCCATTCGACCGATCCCGGCTCGCCGAATTTTTCGCGAAAATCGACTTTGCCGGCAAAGGGGGCGTCGGCGTAGGTGGCGGCGCTGCCCAGAACTTCGCCCAGATATTCCGCCAGCCCGCCGGGGTAGTGGAATGTCGCCTCTTGTGGCATGTCGCCATCGGCAATGGCCGATTTCCAGCGGATTTCGACGCCGGAAAACAGGAAGGCCTTGGATTGTACCAGTTCATGCAGGCGGGACGGTTTGAAGTGGAGTTTGCCAAAGATTTCGGGGTCGGGGTGGAAGGTCACGGTGGTGCCGCGCCGGTTGGGAGCGGCGCCGATTTCGGCCAAGGGGGCCAAGGGCAGCCCGCGCGAGAATTCCTGACGGTAGAGGATGCGATTTCGGGCGACCTCGACCACCATAGAATCCGAAAGGGCGTTCACAACGGACGAGCCAACACCGTTCAGACCGCCGGATGTGGCATAGTTTTCGCCCGAGAATTTACCACCCGCGTGCAGGGTGCAGAGGATTACCTCGAGTGCGGATTTATCGGGGAATTTGGGGTGTGGATCAACAGGGATGCCACGGCCATTGTCGCGGATGGTGACGGAGTAATCCTCGTGCAGTTCGACCTCGATCCGGTTGGCGTGTCCGGCGACGGCTTCGTCCATCGAATTGTCCAGAACCTCGGCTACCAGATGGTGTAGCGCGCGGGAATCTGTGCCGCCGATATACATCCCGGGGCGTTTGCGCACGGGTTCCAGCCCCTCAAGCACTTCGATCGAGGAAGCATCGTAGCTTTTCTCCGGCTGGTTGCCGGAAAGGAGGTCGTCTGCGGGCATTTGGCTGCTCTTTATTGGTTTTGTTACCGGCCATTCTAATGCAGGTGGGCAAGTCGGGGCAATGGGGATTGTGCAGGCGATTGCGGCGTGCTTGGGTATATACACGGGTTTTTACGGGAAGGGCCACCAGATATGGACGCGAAAGGTGCGTTTGAGCGGTATGAGCAGGTGCGGGGTCGCCTGCCGCATGCGGAGTTTCCGACACGCTTGCGGCGGATCGTTAGCCTGTTGGATATTGCCGATCAGGCAGATGTGTTCGTATTCGATGCTTACGGGGTGCTGAACGTGGGCGAGGGGGCGATTGCGGGGGCGGCTGCGCGGGTTGCCGGTTTGCGGGCGCTGGGAAAACGGGTGTTTGTGCTTAGCAACTCGGCCTCGCATACCAAGGCGCAGATGGTGGCGCGGTTTGCCGGACTGGGGTTTGATTTTACCGCAAGCGAGATCATTTGCAGCCGTGACGCGGCGCTGGATCATGTGGCGGGGATGGCGGATGTGCGGCGTTGGGCTGTGATTGCGCCGGCGCATTTCAAACCGTCCGAGGTGCCGTTCAAGGTGGTGGTTCTGGGGGATGATCCGGCGGCGTATGATGCGGTGGACGGATTTCTGTTTCTGGGTGCGGCGTTGTGGACGGCCGCGCGACAGACGATGCTGGTGGCGTCGTTGCAGACGTCCCCGCGCCCGGTGGTGATTGCCAACCCTGATCTGGTGGCACCACGGGAAACGGGGTTAAGTCTGGACCCCGGGTTTTACGGTCATATGATTGCAGATGAAACAGGGGTAATGCCGATATTTTTGGGCAAGCCCTTTGCGCCGGTGTTTGAGCGGGTGCCGGTCGAGCCATCAGCGCGGGTTGTGATGGTGGGGGACACGTTGCACACCGATATTCTGGGCGGCGCGGCGCAGGGGTGGAAAACGGTTCTGGTGACGGATCACGGGCTGTTTGCGGGGCTGGACGTGGCACCGTTTATTGCAGCATCGGGGATCGTGCCGGACTGGCAGCTTGGCTCGATCTAGCACAGGTTTTCTTTGACCTGTCGGGGTGGGCTGTTAGGCTGGTGCGGATTTGGTGGAATTATTGAGAAAGCCCGTTTGATGATGGATGATTATTACGATCTTGGAACATATTCCCGCGCTGGTGTGTCTGTGAATGATGTGGCGCAAATGTGGTTTGATCGCGGGTTGAACTGGGTTTTTGGTTATAACCATAACGAGGCAATTGTCTGTTTTGAAAAGGCAATTGCGGCTGATCCTGATTGTGCGATGGCCCATTGGGGGATCGCCTATGCCAAGGGGCCGAATTACAATTACCGCTGGGACCATTTCACACCCGAAGTGAAGGAAGACTGCCTTGAGGTGGTCGCGACCAGTCTGGCGGCGGCGGAAAAATGTGCCGATGGATTGGCGGCGGAACTGGTGGCGTCGCTAAAGCTGCGCTTTCCGGTCAGTGCCGAGGTCGAGGATATTGCGCCGACCCATGATGCCTATACCGATGCGATGCGAAAGGTTTTGGCGCGCCATCCCGATGATCTGGAGGTGATCACGCTGGCGGTCGAGGCGATGATGTGTCGAACCCCGTGGCAGTTGTGGGACCTAAAGGCGGGCGTGCCTGCGGAGGGATCGGACGTGCTTGAGGCGCAAGCGGCGCTGGAGCGGGCGTTTGAACAGGTCGAGGGCGCGTGGCAACACCCCGGTATTTTGCATCTGTATATCCATATCATGGAGATGTCTCCGACACCGGAAAAGGCGCTGCGGATGGGGGATGCTTTGGTCGATCTGGTGCCGGATGCGGGGCATTTGCAGCATATGCCGACCCATGTGGATGTGCTGTGCGGCGGTTATGAAAACGTGGTGCGGCGTAATGAAAAGGCATACGCCGCGGACAAGGTGTTTATGGCGCGAGAAGGGGTGATGAACTTCTACACCACCTATATCTGCCACGATCTGCATTTTCGACTGTATGGGGCGATGTTTTTAGGCCAGATGGGGCCAGCGCTGGCGGCGGTCGAGGCGTTGGAGGGGATCCTGACACCCGAGGTGGTGGAGCCGTCAGCGGATTGGTTAGAGGCCTATTACGGTATGCGGGCGCATGTGTTGATCCGTTTCGGTCAGTGGGAGGTTTTGAAAACCACCAAGCCGCCGAAGGATCAGGAGTTATATTGTTTCACCACAGCATTGGTACATTATTCGCGCACCGTGGCCCTTGCGGCGACTGGCGAGGTTAAGAAGGCCGAGGCGGAGCGTAAATTGTTCTATGCCGCCAAGGCGCGGGTGCCGGAAACGCGGCTGTTGTTCAACAACACTTGCGAGAGCATTCTGGCGGTGGCCGAAGAGATGCTGGAGGGTGAATTGGCCTATCGCAAGGGTGATTATGACGCAGCCTTTGCCCATCTGCGCGAATCCGTGGCCCGCGATGATGCGCTGCCATACGAGGAGCCTTGGGGCTGGATGCAACCAACCCGGCATGCGTTGGGGGCATTGTTGCTGGAGCAGGGGCGGGTTGAAGAGGCCGAGGCGGTGTATCGGGCCGATCTGGGGTTTGACGATACCTTGAGCCGGGCGGCGCGGCATCCGGAAAACGTGTGGTCCCTGCACGGGTTTCATGAATGTCTGGAGCGGTTGGGCAAGGTGGAAGAGGCGGCGCTGATCAAGCCGCGGCTGGACCTGGCCAATGCGCGGGCGGATGCGCCGATCAGGGCGTCTTGTGCGTGCCGGTTGACACATTCGTCCTGTTGCTAAGCGGAGTTGCTGCGCAACGCTTTATGTCTCGGGCCATATGGCCCTCGGGATGCCTGCGGCGCGGATATTTGTGCGAAAAAGAAACTAGCGCACGATACGCGGGTGTTTCAGGGCGCGGCGGAAGACCTGTGTCAGGGCGGGGTCGGACTGGATGCGGGTGTCGGTGGCGTTTTTCGGATCATCGCCTTTGGGCCATGTTTCGTTCCACCAGCTGAACCCGATCAGTTGCGGGTATTTACCGGACAGGATCAGGTTTAGCGCCTTGTCGGCCCAGGAGGCGGCGGGTTCGCGCGGGTTGTGCACATCGGTGCCGAATTCGGCGATGATCACCGGTTTTGACGGGGCCATACGGTGCAGGCGTTTCATCGTGCTGTCGATTTCGGCGAAAGCGGTGGGTTCGGTTTCATCCGGGGCCTGCATGGAATAGAGCGAGATGCCCAGCCAGTCGATGTAATCGTCACCGGGGTAATATTTTTCCATCCGGTTCCAGGGACGCGGCGGGCCGTCGGCCCAGTTGACGTGGAACACCCAGACGATGTTGCTGGCACCATTGGCGCGGGCAATGTCGATAATATGGCGGTAGGCGGCGGCAAATCGTTGGGCACCTTTGTTGCGGCCATTCCATTTGGCATTCCACTGGAACCATTCGCCATTCATTTCGGTGCCCCATTCGGCAAGGATCGGGGTTTTGAAGGCGGCGGCCTGTTGCATCCATTTTGCAAGGTCGGCGTCAAATTTGCCGCTGGCGATGGCGCGGGTGGTGAACAGCGGGTCGCGGTGGTCCTGTTCGGGATCACTGCGCAGCATCAGGCGCACATAGGGGGTAGCACCGCTGGCGCGGATCCATTTGGCGGTGGCGGTGGGGAAGGCACGCGAGCGGTACCAGTTGTTCGAGAAATAAACCCATGCGGGCCTATGGTGGGTGGTGTGGATATAGGCCTTCAGGTCGGAGGGCAGGATATCGTCTTCTTCGCCTGTGCGCCCGCCGGTGTAGGTGCCGGCCAGAAGTTTGCCGGCAGGAGGGGTCAAGGCACGCAGGGCGGCCTTGTGCGAGGTGGCTTGGGCATGGGCAGACAGAGGTATCAGGAACGCAAGGATCAGAGCGGAGAGCCGTTTTCTTTTAAAGAAAACGGGGCGAAATCTTTTGAAGATTTCGCGGGGCTGTGTTTTCAGCATTGTTGCCTTTTCCTTGGTATGTATCTGTTTATTCCCGTTTGCCCGCGAATTTTTCCTGCCATTCTTCGCGCTGATCATCGGTGATTTTGGCGAATGTCACCTCGGGCACAGTAAAGGTATGCCCCGCGGGCAGGGTTTCCAGCGCCTGCGTTACGTCATCAGGCCAGCTGTCATCATCGGTGTTCATTGCCTTTAGCAGCGCGGCGGAAGCATCGGGGATGAAGGGGGCCGACAGCACCGCATAAAGCCGGATCAGGTTCAGCGACAGGCGGATCACGGCGGCGGCGGCGTCCGGGTCGTCCTTGAATTTGGCCCAGGGGGCGGCGGCTTGCAGGTATTCGTTGCCCGCCACCCAGATGGCGCGCAGCTCGGAGGCCGCTTTGCGCACTTCCATATCGTCCATATGGGTGTTGTAGGCTTTGATGCGTTTATCCAGCGTGTCGATCAGTGCCTGTTCCTCGGGGCCGTATGTGCCGCCATCGGGCACCACCTCGCCAAATTTGGAGCGGCAGAATTTGGTAACACGCGAGGCAAAGTTGCCCAGCACATCGGCAAGGTCTTTGTTGACCGAGGCCTGAAAGTTTTCCCATGTGAATTCGGCATCCGAGTTCTCCGGTGCGTGGGACAAAAGCCACCAGCGCCAGTAATCGGACGGCAGGATCGACAGGGCCTGATCCATGAACACGCCGCGCCCCTTGCTGGTGGAAAACTGGCCGCCGTCGTAATTCAGGTAGTTAAACGATTTGATGTAATCGACCAGCTTCCAAGGCTCGCCCGACCCCATGATCGTGGCGGGGAAGCTAAGCGTGTGGAACGGCACGTTGTCCTTGCCCATGAATTGCACATAGCGCACGTCATCGGCCCCCTTGTCGGTGCGCCACCAGCGCTCCCACGCCGCATCGTCCAGACCATTTGCCTCGGCCCATTCCGCCGTGGCACCGATGTATTCGATCGGGGCGTCGAACCAGACGTAGAACACTTTGCCTTCCATGCCGGGCACAGGCACGCCCCAGTCCAGATCGCGGGTGATACCGCGGTCGCGCAACCCATCCCCGTCATGCAGCCATTTCTTGGCAATCGAGGTGGTCAGGATGGGCCAGTCGGTCTTGGAGGAAATCCATTCATCCAGCACATCACGCAGTTTGGACTGGCGCAGGAACAGATGCTTCGTTTCGCGCACCTCAAGGTTTTTTGAGCCGGAGACCGTGGAGTATGGATCAATCAGATCGGTCGGGGACAGCTGTTTGGTGCATTCGTCACACTGATCCCCGCGCGCGCCTTCATGGCCGCAATTGGGGCAGGTGCCCTCGATATAGCGGTCCGGCAAAAAACGACCATCGTCGATGGAATAGACCTGCTTTTCGCTGACTTCTTCGATCAGGCCGTTTTCGGCCAGTTTGGCGGCAAGGTGTTGGGTCAGCCGGTGGTTTTGCGGGCTGGAGGAGCGGCCGAAATAGTCGAACGACAGGCCGAACCGTTTGGCAATATCGGCCTGCACATCATGCAGTTCGGCGCAGTATTCCGCGACCGGCTGACCGGCCTTGGCGGCGGCCAGTTCTGCCGGTGTGCCGTGTTCGTCCGTGGCGCAGATGAACATCACTTCGTTGCCGCGCCCGCGATTGTAACGGGCGAACAGATCGGCGGGCAATTGGCTGCCGATCAGATTGCCCAGATGTTTGACGCCATTGATATAGGGCAGGGCGGAGGTGATGAGGATACGTGCCATTTCGGGATGCCTTTGTTTATGTTGAAAGCTGTTTAGCGCAAGGCGACAGGCAGGGCTAGGGGGTGCGCGCATCGGCGCATTTCTTTGCACAGGGTTTTGTGCTAGGCCCGCCCTTATGGAAACGCATTATGATTTTGACCGATTTGTTTCAGCGCAGGACGCAGTTTACGAAACCGTGCTGGCCGAGCTGGAAAAGGGCCGCAAGGCCAGCCACTGGATGTGGTATATTTTCCCGCAACTAGAGGGGTTGGGGCACAGCCAGACCTCACAATTTTATGCCATCTCGGATCGGGACGAGGCGGCGGCCTATCTGGCGCATCCGGTGTTGGGCCAACGCCTGATCCAGTGCACCAAGCTGGCGATCAAACACCGCGCAGACGGGGCTGAAACGGTGTTCGGCGGGGTGGATGCGTTGAAGTTCCATTCCTCGATCACGCTGTTTTCGCGGGTTAAAGGGACCAGTCCGGTTTTTGAATCCGCCTTGTTCGGATTTTTCGGCGGGATTGGTGATCAGCAGACCCTGCGGATGCTGCGCATCGCCTATATTGAATCGCTGGATGGATAATCATCGGAATTAGGGCTTGAAGCTCTAGTCGCTAGAGGTCGTATGTAAGAATGGAACGTGATTCCATTTTGCAAGGACAGGACATGGCGACCGAAGCGAAAAAGACCGAACTGGTGATTGACGGCATGGATTGCGCAAGCTGCGTAAACAAGATTGAAGGCGTGGTGTGCAAGCTGCCGGGGGTCGAAAATGTATCCCTGAACTATACCAACCAGAAACTGAAGTTTGATTTAGGCGACGGTGCTGACGGGGCGGATCATGTGGT
>WFNH01000099.1 GCA_015488685.1 Marinosulfonomonas sp. | reverse complement strand
TCGGGTGCGCCGTCAATGTCGTCATAGGCCTGAAAATCACCAAAATATTTGGTGATCGCTGCCGTCAATGTCGTTTTACCGTGGTCAACGTGGCCGATCGTGCCGATGTTAACGTGCGGTTTCGTACGTTCAAACTTTTCCTTAGCCATGGGTTTGGCGCCTCGTAATTGGGGGGCCAGGTGGCCCAGTTCATATAAAGCGGGGATTTATTGAGTTTGTGTGTCGAAATCAAGTGCTTCGTTGCATGATAGATGGGCTTGCCCCACATGGCATTTTTATGCTCGTGACAAATAAATGGGCAAAGCCTCACAAACATTGAAAATCTATAAAAAATTCGGAGCCTGGTTAATTCCGGTTGTCTGCCGGATCGTCAGGTTCACGAACCGGAAGGGGTGGCAAGCCAAACCATTCGGGGTTTTCCAGTAGATATTTCTGGATCAACCGTGCAGCATTGCGCGACAGGTTACGCATTTGCGCAGCCTTTGAGTTCCGTATACCCGAGCCAATGATAAAGGTGCTTTTTTCAGAGCGTTCAAAAACCGTTAACTGTTTGGGCTCTTCTGTAAGTTTACGGCGGGTCCGGTCATCGAAAACAGTTACGCTGATAATCAGCACGGATTTTGGTGTAGCGACCAGCGGAATGCCGGGAACGGCCAGGACATAGGCATCTACATGGGTGCCTATGTGGAAATAGTGATCGCCGTCATAGCTGCCCAGACGGTCGTTGATGGCCTCTTTCAACGCGGCTTCCCAGTCGTCCGGATCGGCCTTGCGGGACAAGGGGCCAGCCTGTGCGTCATCGGCAATAACAATGTTATGCCCCAGCAGGAAATCCCCCATCGGCAGGAGCGGTTCTTTTTCATTATTCGGTGTGGCACAAGCGGCCAGCAACCCCAGAATAAATGTTAGAACTGTAATTCGCATCGTAGAAACAAACGTCATTCAAAGAATCCCTTCCAGCAACCTGTTCGGGATACATCAGCAAACTGCATTGCGCAATCTTGGCGAATTGCCAAACCCGTGCATCGCACTATACTTGTGGCTATCATGCCCCAACCTGCCCCCCCTATTCCCGTCAAGGTTCCTTTGGTGACCGAACCCTGGGGGATTTTCCGATCCCTTGCTGCCGCACGGCGCAATGTGCTGGAAATTCTGCCCGATCTTGCCACCCGCCAGCCGATGGTATCGGGCAAGACCGGCAAGCGCTGGCATATGGTGATGGACCCAGATGCGCTCAGGCATATCCTTAAGGACGGGCTGCGGAATTATCCGAAATCGGATGTGACCAAAAACATCCTGCGTCCGGCGATTGGCGATAGCCTGTTCATTGCCGAAGGGGCGCATTGGCATTGGCAACGCCGCGCCGCCGCCCCTGCGTTTTCGCCCCGCAACATCGGCAATCTGGCCCCCGTGATGAGCCTTGCCGCCGACCGCGCTTGCGAACGGCTGGACAAGGCCCAAGGCAGCGCTGTCGATATGTTCGACGAAATGACGCTGACCACCTTCGAGGTGATTTCCGACGTAACCTTTTCCGGCGACGAAGGATTTGACCGCGCGGCGATTCACAAGGCCATCGACAGTTACATTGACCAGACCGCCAAGATTTCGCTGCTGGACATTCTGGGCGTGCCATCATGGGTGCCACGCCCGACACGGCTGATGTCCTCGGGGGCGCTAAAGCAGATGAAGCGGGTGGCGGATCGGGCGATTGAAAACCGCGCACATGCGGACAAACACGACATCCCCGATTTGTTGGATCTGTTGCTATCCGGCGAAGACCCCGAAACAAAACGCCGGATGAACACCGCCGAATTGCGTGACAACCTGCTGACGTTCATCGTTGCGGGGCACGAAACCACGGCGCTGACGCTGGCGTGGGCGCTGTACCTTTGCGCCTTTGACCAATCCGTGCAGACCCGCGCAAGGGATGAAGCGCAATCGGTTCTGAACGGCCGTACCGCAACGGCGGATGACCTGTCAGCACTTCCCTATATCCGCCAGATCATCGACGAGGCCCTGCGCCTGTATCCCCCCGCCGCCATGCTGTCGCGCACGGCACAGGCGGCTGATACATTATGTGATCGCGAAATCCGCCCTAAGGACACTGTGATGCTACCGATCTATGCGCTGCACCGCAATCACCTGTTGTGGAACAACCCCGATGCCTTTGACCCTGACCGTTTTGCCAATCCAAGCCAGATTGACCGCTTTGCCTATCTGCCCTTTGGGGCCGGACCACGGGTGTGCATCGGTGCGGGCTTCGCGATACAGGAGGCAGTGATTATTCTGGCCACCCTGCTGTCGCGGTTCCGCTTCACGGCCATCGCGGGGCGTGACCCGAAACCGGTGATGATCCTGACATTGCGACCCGAAGGCGGGGTGTGGTTATTGGCTGAGAGGCTTTGATATTGCAGCCGTGAATTCGGCAATAAAAGCGCGCATCAGGTCGGTGTTTTCGGGCTGCCCCAAGGTTTCCCGCACCTCTTCCGGCGACATGGAAATCAAGGGAAACTGCTGAAATATCTGCTGATGAAATCCTGACGTTACCGTTCCCAGCACCAACCGCAATGACGCCAGCATATCGTCGCCGCGGTGCGATCCATGGATCAGCGCCACCGGTTTATCAATAATCGCCTCGCCCGAAACCAGCCAGTCAATCGCGTTTTTCAAGCCGCCCGGAATGGCGTGCACATATTCGGGGCTGGAAATGATCACCCCGTCGGCCTGTTCAATCTTGGCGATGAAATCCCGAACCTTTGGCGGGGTTTTGACCCCTTCCAGATCAGGCGAAAACACAGGCAAAAGATGCAGGTCGTGAACCACCTCGATATCCACATCTTGCGGGCTGACCTTTCCCAAGGCTTGCAACAATGCAGTGTTGGTCGATGCCGCGCGGGCGCTGCCAGAGATTGCCAATAGCTTCACAAGCCCTCCGATTGGGTTAGGTGAATTTGTTATCCCTCGGGAAACCACGCGGGGCCATTCGACCGGCGCTGGCCCGTTTTCCAGTCCATTCCGCCAGTTCGGTTTCGGTCCGCGTGCGCCCCGCCGGGTCAAGCCATGACAGCCCGTTCGCCAGATCAAAGGTGGTTGCGTCGCTAAGCCCGCCGTCCTTGTATTTCTGCAAACGCACGCCCTTGCCGCGTCCCATTTCGGGCAATTCGGCAATCGGGAATACCAGAACCTTGCGGTTTTCGCCAACACAGGCGATGTGGTCGCCTTCGACCACTCTGCAAACCTGCGCCCGCACATCGCCACGCACGTTCAGCACCTGTTTGCCGGTGCGGGTCTGGGCCAGAACATCGTCTTCGGCGGCGACAAAGCCGTCGCCCGCGGTCGAGGCAACCAGCAACTTGCGGCCCGGTTTATGGATGAACAGATCGACAATCTCGGCCTCGTTGGGCAGGTCCACCATCAGGCGCAGAGGTTCGCCCATGCCGCGCCCGCCGGGCAGGTTGGCGGCGGACAGGGTGTAAAACCGCCCGTTGCTGCCAAACACCAGCAAACGGTCGGTGGTTTCGGCGTGGAAGATAAAGCGCGGCCCGTCACCATCCTTGAATTTCAATTCACGGCTTAGGTCGATATGGCCCGACATCGCCCTGATCCAGCCCATTTGCGAGCAAACCACGGTGATCGGTTCGCGCTCGATCATCGCCTCGATCGGCACATCTTCAACTTCACCAGCCTCGGCAAACAGGGTGCGTCGCGCGCCGCCCTCATAATCCTTGCCGAATTTCTTGCGGGTCTCGCGTAATTGTTCGGAAATTTTGGCCCATTGCAGGCCCTCGTCTTCCAGTAAATCCTCAAGTTCGGCGCGTTCGATCATCAGCGCATCACGCTCGCGGACCAGTTCGATTTCTTCCAGCCGCCGCAGGGACCGCAGGCGCATGTTCAGGATCGCGTCGGCCTGCACCTCGGTCAGGGATGGCTCCTCGTCCTCGCCAATCGGCGCCCGACTGGCAAAGGGTGAAACGTAATCCTTTTCCGACGTGGCGCGGGGGTGATCACGCGACCAATCCTCGAACATCAGGGCCTTTTTGGGATCGTCATCATAGCGGATGATGTCGATCACACGGTCCAGATTGAGGAAGGCAACGATGAACCCTTCCAGCACTTCCAGCCGGTGGTCGATTTTATCCAGCCGGTGCTGGCTGCGCCGTTGTAACACGTCGCGGCGGTGGTCCAGAAAGGCGCGCAGCACTTCTTTCAGGCTGCAAACCTTGGGCGTCAGACCGTCAATCAGCACGTTCATGTTCATGCTGAAACGCACTTCCAGATCGGACGTTTTGAACAGCATTCCCATCATCACATCGGGATCGACATTTTTGCTGCGTGGCTCCAGTACCAGACGGATATCATCGGCGCTTTCGTCGCGCACATCGGCCAGAATGGGCAGTTTTTTCAGCTGGATCAGCTCGGCCAGCTTTTCGATCAGTTTCGATTTCTGCACCTGATAGGGAATTTCGGTGACAACCACCTGCCACTGGCCACGGCCCAGATCCTCGACCACATAATTACTGCGCAACCGGAATGACCCGCGTCCGGTGCGATAGGCCTGAAGGATGTTCTCCTTTGGCTCGACAATCGTGCCGCCAGTGGGAAAATCGGGGCCGGGGATGTATTCCAGCAGGGTTTCGTCGCGCACGTTCGGGGCTTTGATCATGTGCAGACAAGCGTTGCACAGTTCCTCGATATTATGCGGCGGAATGTTGGTGGCCATGCCCACGGCAATGCCGCTGGAGCCATTGGCCAGCAGGTTCGGGAAGGATGCCGGCAGAACCACGGGTTCGGTCAGGGTGCCATCGTAATTCTCGCGGTAATCAACGGCGTTTTCGTTCAACCCTTCCAGCAACGCCTCGGCGGCGGCGGTCATACGGGCCTCGGTGTAACGGCTGGCGGCGGGGTTGTCGCCGTCGATATTGCCGAAATTGCCCTGCCCGTCGACCAGCGGATAGCGCACGTTGAAATCCTGCGCCAAACGCGCCATCGCATCATAAATCGCAGCGTCTCCGTGCGGGTGGTAGTTGCCCATCACGTCGCCGGAAATCTTGGCGGATTTACGAAAACCGCCTGTGGGGTTCAGTTTCAATTCGCGCATGGCATACAGGATACGCCGGTGCACAGGCTTCAACCCGTCGCGGGCATCCGGCAGCGCGCGGTGCATGATGGTGGACAGGGCATAGGTCAGATACCGGTCACCCAGCGCGTGGCGCAGGGGTTCGGTGATTTCGCCTGTTTTTTCTTTGTTATTTGAACTCGTGTCACTCATACCGCCCGTGATAACCGCGCCACAGGTCAAGGACAAGAAACAATGGCAACTTTACGCGACGGCCCCGAATCTTGTAGATAGTGAGTCGCACAAGTAACAAGTTTTCGGGGCCTGCCAGCCCTTGGGGTGGAAAAATGATACGCTTAACTTTATTTTTAGGTGGCTCTATATGGGCCGTCATGGCCTTTGCGCCTGAACTGGACGAACCGGTTTTTACCGAAGTCACACCTGAAACCGCACCCGTCGTGGTGGCCGCGGATCAGCCCGTATCGGCGCCCGCGCCAGAAGTCACACCCGTTGCCATGGTCACACCGGTTGCGGTTATGACGCCCGTGGCTTCGCCGGAATCCACCGCGGAACCTGCTGTCGCCGAAGCCGTGGCCGAGGTTATGGCCGAAGTTGAAGCAGAGGCCACCCCCGAACCCGCACCGGAACCCGAGCGCATCATCTGGTATGTCACCGGTTCACGCGTGAATGTTCGCGAAGGGCCATCAACCAATTACACCGTTCTGGGCAAGGTTCTGTATGGCGATGCCGCCGAGATCATTTCCGACCCCGATGCCGACTGGGTGAAAATCCGCATCGAAGGCGATGGTGTTGAAGGCTATATCGCGAAACGGTTCATGACGGATGTTGATCCGCTGGGGTAGGTTACTACCCCCGTTTGAACGGACCATAAGACGTCATTATCTCGATATCCTCGTCAACGGCCTCGCGTTCGTGTTCCAGAAACTGCGCCACCGCGCCACGGAATCCCTCATCCGCGATCCAGTGTAGCGAATGGGTGGCGACCGGCAGGTACCCCCGCGCCAGTTTGTGTTCGCCCTGTGCGCCGGCTTCGACGCGCGCCAATCCCTGCTCAATCGCAAAATCAATGGCGCGGTAATAGCACAGCTCGAAATGCAGGGCGGGGTGATGCTCGGTGCAGCCCCAGTAACGGCCATAGAGCGTATCCGCACCGATGAAATTCAGCGCCCCGGCCACCCAGCGCCCGTTCCGTTTGGCCATCACCAGCAGGATGTCGTCGCGCAGGGTTTCATGGGCAATGTCGAAAAATGCGCGGGTCAGATAGGGCGTGCCCCATTTGCGCGCGCCGGTGTCCTGATAGAATTCCCAAAAGGCGGCCATATGCTCGGGCGTGATCTGATCCCCCGTCAGCATATGGATCGTGCCGCCAAAATCCTGTGCCTGTCGCCGTTCGCGGCGGATGTTCTTGCGTTTGCGCGATGACAGGCTGGCAAGGAAATCGTCAAAGCTGTGATAGCCCTCGTTGACCCAGTGGAATTGCGAACCTGTGCGGTGCATCAACCCCATCGCCTTGCCCGCTTCGGCCTCGGCTTCGGTGCAGAAGGTAACGTGCAGCGATGACAGCCCGTTTTCCGCTGCCAGTTGCACCGCCCCCTGTATCAGCGCCGCCTGTCCCACGTTTGTGAACCCGTCGCGCACCAGCAACCGGTGCCCCGTGACCGGCGTAAACGGCACCGCGATTTGCAGTTTCGGGTAATAGTGCCCGCCTGCCCGCATATAGGCGTCGGCCCAACTGTGGTCGAACACATATTCGCCCTGACTGTGGGATTTCGCATAGCAGGGCGCGGCGGCAATCAGTTTGCTCTCCAGATAGGCGGTCAGGTGGCGCGGTTGCCAACCGGTGCCCGCACCCACCGATCCGCTGTCCTCAATCGCCCGCAGAAACCTGTAGGATGTGAACGGATCACCCACATCCGCGCAGGCATCCCAATCACTGGCGGGGATGTCGGCAAGGCTGTTCAGGATGCGGATTTCGATTTGTTCGGGCATGGGGGTACTGTGGCGCATCCATCCGCCGGGTCAAGGGGCTGGTTTTTCGGCGGCAGGTTTGCGATGTTGGGGGCAGGAGGCCAAACCAATGAAAATCACCCTGCTGTGCGAAAACGAAGTCTGCGATATGCACTGGTTGGCCGAATGGGGCTTTTCGGCGTTTATCGAATATGACGGGCAGAAGATCCTGTTCGACACCGGCTTTTCCGATGTATACCGCCACAATGCCAAACGGGCCGGAGTTGATCTGGACACCGCCGATTTCGTGGCGCTGTCGCATTTCCACAATGACCACACCGGCGGCTTGCGTCATCACGGATTCACGGGCCGCAAGAAAATCCTGATGCACCCGCGGGTGCTGGAGGAACTGGCCAATCCGAAAAGCAAAAGTTTTGCCAAGGGCTATCGCGAAATTCACCGTATCCTGACGAAAGACTTCGACGTGGTGCCGGCCAAAGGCGCCACCGAATTTGCCAAAGGCGCGTTCTTTCTGGGTGAAATCCCGCGCAGCAATGATTTCGAGGCAGGCGAATTTGACGGCGACGCCATGCCCGACGACACCGCGCTGGCGTTTCGCACCGACAAGGGCGCAGTGGTGGTGACGGGCTGTTCCCACGCCGGTATCTGCAACATCAGCGACTATGCCAAACAGGTCACCGGCCAACCCCTATACGCCGTGATCGGCGGCTTTCATCTGCTGGCCGAGGACAACCCGCCGCTGGCCGAAACCATTGCCTATTTCAAAGCCGAAGCGCCTGAAATCCTGCTGCCGATGCACTGCGTCGATTTCCCCGCACTTGTGGCGTTTCACAATGAATTCGGATCAACCAAATACGCGGCGGGGGATGTGATTGAACTGTAGCTAAACCCGCTCATAGACATCGCTGTAACGTACAATGTCATCTTCCCCCAGATAGCCACCGGTCTGCACCTCGATCAAAACCAGCGGCTGTTTGCCGGGGTTTTCCAGCCGGTGATGTGCGCCCTTGGGGATGTAAACCGCCCCGTTTGTGCGCACCCGGCGCACCCTGCCATCCACGGTTACCCGCGCCGTGCCCTCTACCACGATCCAGTGTTCCGCGCGGTGCCTGTGGCTTTGCAAACTTAACGCCGCACCGGGGTTCACCACGATCTGTTTTACCTGATACCGTCTGCCCCGCGTTAGGCTGTCAAACCGCCCCCACGGGCGCACATCGCCGGTGAAATCCCGCGCCTGTTTCGTTGCCTGTGCTTGCAGTATGGTAACCGCTTCTTTCACCCGCTGGCTGTCGGATTTGCGCGCCACCAGCACCGCGTCATTCATCGCCACCGCGACAATGTCATCCAGCCCGATCCCCACCAGCTCCACCCCGCCGGTTTCCGAGCGCAGCAAAGTATCATGACAATCAATCGCTGTGGCCCGCTTCGAGGTGACATTCCCCGCCATGTCCGGCCCGCTTTCTTGCCATACTGCGTGCCAGCCGCCCAGATCGGACCAGCCGCCGGTATAGGGCATCACGGCCAGATTATTGGCCCGCTCCATGATCGCATAATCGATCGAGACATCCTCGACCTCGCTCCAAGGCCCTTCGGCCAAAGTGGTAAACCCCGCCGCCACCTGCGCCTTGGCCACCGCATCCTGAACGCAGTCAAACATTTGCAGCGCAAGGGCGCGATAGGCCGCCAGAATGGCTTTGGCCGTGAACAGGAATATTCCCGCATTCCACAGGAATTTGTTATTGGCCAGCATCTGTTCCGCCCGCGCCTGATCCGGCTTTTCAATAAATCGCGCCAAGGCTTGTGGTTGATCCCCGTCCGCCTTGCCGCCCGCTGCCAGTTCCAGCCAGCCATACCCCGTTTCCGCCCGTGTCGGGGCAATGCCGAATGTCACCAGATCCCCCGCCAATGCGCGTGGCACCGCCGCTGCCACCGCCTGCCGGAATGCCTCTGCATCAGGGATCATATGGTCCGAGGGCAGCACCAGCATCAGCGCATTTTCATCCCGTTTCGCCAACCGCAAGGCTGCCGCCAGAACCGCCGGTGCCGTGTTGCGCCCCGCAGGCTCGATCAACACATCCTGCGCCACCGTTTCGATTGCGGCCAGTTGTTCGGCCACAATGAACCGAGACGGCGCGCTGGTCACAATCATGGGCAAGGCATAACCCGGCGTCATCACCCGCCGAAGGGTCGACTGGAACAGGCTTTCATCGCCCATCAAACGGGCAAACTGTTTGGGATAGCTTTTACGCGAAAGTGGCCACAGCCGCGTGCCATTGCCGCCGCACAGGATAACAGGGTGTATCGCTGGATGGGGCATGGCGGGACTCTTGGTTGATTAATGGTTAATCAACTATAAATGGTAAACTGATTAACAATTCGTAAATCAGAGAATGTCCCGCCGTTTCGGATGGTCCAATCCGGTCTTTACCCGCCCCATGTCGGGTAGAATTTTCCTGCTGGTGACAGGGTGAAAATCTCGTACCCGTCGGCTGTTACCCCGATCGAATGTTCAAACTGTGCCGACAATGATTTGTCGCGTGTCACGGCGGTCCAGTCGTCCTTTAGAACCTTGGTTTCGGGGCGGCCCAGATTGACCATTGGTTCAATGGTGAAAAACATCCCTTCTTCCAGTACAGGACCGGTGCCTGCACGGCCATAATGCAGCACGTTGGGTGGCGCATGAAACACCCGCCCCAACCCGTGGCCGCAAAAATCGCGCACCACCGACATGCGGTTGCTTTCTACATAGCTCTGGATCGCGTGGCCGATGTCGCCAAAGGTATTACCGGGCTTGACCGCCTCGATCCCCTTCATCAATGCGTCATGGGTGACCTGAATCAGCCGCTCGGCATATTTTTTCTGTTTGCCAACGATATACATACGGGATGTATCACCAAACCAGCCATCGACAATCACGGTGACATCAATATTCAAAATATCGCCATCTTGAAGGATACCACTCTTGCGGGGCTTCTTCTCGTGTTTGCTCTGCGGAATGTTGCTGCCGGGAATGCCGTGGCACACCACATGATTTACCGAAATACAGCTGGCGTGTTTATAGCCCTTATAGCCAATCGTCGCCGAAACCGCGCCCGCAGTGTTCACATAATCCTCGATGAACTTGTCCAGCTCGCCGGTTGTTACACCGGGCACCACCAGCGCGGCCACCTCGTCCAGAATTTCCGCTGCCAGTTTACCCGCCGCATGCATCCCAGCAAAATCGCTCTGTTGGTAAATCCGAATACCGTCTTTGGTGACGCGCCCGCCGTTGTCTGTCACAGCCATTCTCCTGCTTGTTTTGCCCTAGATAATACAGCCAAAGCCAAACATCCAGACGCCCTACATCTTTGTTCCACAAATATCCCCGCCGGAGGCATCAGCCCTCGATCACCTGCACAGGGTCTGCCACCCAAACCCCCTCGGGCGAAATCCGTGTGCCATAGCAAATCACCTCGACACCCGCCGCCCGCGCCTCTGCATAGGCCCGCGCATAGGCCGGATCAATATCACCGGCCAAGGTAAACCGGTCGCAATCTGTGCGCTGCACCAGATACAGCATCACCGCCCGATGCCCCGCCTGCACCATCCGCGCCAGCTCTGCCAGATGTTTCGCCCCGCGCGCCGTCACTGCATCAGGAAATTCGGCCAGACCAGTTTGCCGCATCAATGTCACGCTTTTCACCTCGACATAGGCGTCCGGCAACCCGTCCCCTTGCAGCAGGAAATCAATGCGGCTGTTTTCACCATATTTCACCTCGGGCCGCACCACATCATAGGCGGCCAGTTCCGGCAGTGCCTTTTCTTGCAGTGTCGCCCGCACCGCACGGTTGGGCACGCCGGTATCGACACAGACAAAGGCGCCATCGGGAAACTCAACCAGCCGCCAGCCGTATTTCAGCTTTTTCTTCGGATCATCATTCGGCTCCAGCCACACCTTCAGCCCTTCGTTCTTCATCCCCATCATCGAACCGGGGTTGGGGCAATGGGCCACCACCACCTGCCCGTCCGCAAGCCGCACATCGGCCAGAAACCGTTTGTAGCGGCGGATCAGGGTGGCGGGGACAAGGGGGGTTTGAAAGCGCATGGCTTAGGCATATATCTGATCACAGAAACGCACAAGGAAAGCACGATGATGAACCCAACTGCCGCCATGCTGGTGATCGGCGACGAAATCCTTTCGGGGCGCACGCAAGACACCAACACGCACTATCTGGCGGGGGAACTGGCAGGCCGCGGGATTGATCTGAAAGAGGTGCGCGTGGTGGCCGATGATACCGGCGCAATCATCGCCGCTGTGCAGTATCTGTCGGAACATTACGACCATGTGTTCACCTCGGGCGGGATCGGGCCGACGCATGACGACATCACCGCCGATGCCGTTGCCGCAGCCTTTGGCACACCGATTGATGTGCGCGACGATGCCCGCGCCCTGTTGATGGCGCATTATGAACAGGCGGATGTTGAAGTGAACGAAGCCCGCCTGCGCATGGCCCGTATCCCTGACGGGGCCGAGCTGATCGAAAACCCGATTTCCGCCGCCCCCGGTTTCACCCTGAAGAATGTGCATGTGATGGCCGGTGTGCCGATGATCTTTCAGGCGATGGTGGCGTCATTGCTGCCCACCCTGTCGGGCGGTAAACCATTGCTGTCCAGAACCCTGCGCTTGATGCAGCCCGAAGGGGTGATCGCCAAACCGCTGGCCGATCTGGCGGCGGAATTTCCCGATCTGTCGTTTGGATCCTATCCGTTTTACAGCAACGGCACCTATGGCACCAACATCGTCGGGCGCGGCACCGAAGCCGTTGAACTGGACGCCGCAATGGCGCGTCTGGCTACCCTTTTCCAACAGGCCGCAAAATGAACCTGAAACAAACTCTTTACGATACCATCGAAGCAACCTGGCCTGCCGCCGAAGTTGCTGCGGTTGGAAACTGGACAATCCGTAATGGCGCGGGCGGCGGGCAGAGGGTTTCGGCCTGCACTGTCAACGGCCCTGTTAGCGCGGAAGATATTTCGCAAGCCGAAGATGCTATGCTGGCCCTGAACCAAGGGCTTTTGTTCATGGTGCGCGAAGATGAAAAAGAGCTGGACAGGATGCTGGCTGAACGGGGCTATCGCGAGCATGACCCTGTTGTGATGTATCATTGCCCCGTTGAAACCCTGACTAAAATCGCCCCCGAACGGCTTGCCGCCTTTCCGGTCTGGCCGCCGTTGGCCATTATCAACGAAATCTGGACCGAACAGGGGATCGGTGCGGGGCGTCAGGCCGTGATGGCCCGCGCCAAGGGGCCAAAGGCCGCGATCCTTGCCCGCCAGAATGACCGCGCCGCCGGTGTGGCCTATGTGGCCATTCATGGCACCACCGCCATGCTACACGCGCTGGAAGTCGTGCCTGAGCAGCGCAGGCAGGGGGTGGCTGTCAATATCATGGGGGTCGCGGCGAATTGGGCACAAGATAATGGCGCCACCGATTTCAGTGTGATTTGCGTGCGCGATAACCTGCCCGCAAACCGGCTGTATGCTTCCCTGAACATGGAAAATGTGGGATACTATCATTACAGAATAAAAGATCAAAAATAAGGGCTTAGCAGGTTTGACAAAAGATACCAAAAGACCAATCGCCCTCGACCTACCCATGGTCGAGCCATTACCCGAGGGCACACAGAAGTATTTCGACCTTTGTACCGATAAACTTGGCCTGATCCCGAATGTTTTGCAGGCTTATGCCTTTGACATCGACAAGCTGAACACATTTGCAGCGCTGTATAACGACCTGATGCTGGGCGACAGCGGGCTGACCAAACTGGAACGCGAGATGATCGCGGTTGTGGTTTCGTCGATCAACAAATGTTTCTACTGCCTTGTGGCGCATGGCGCGGCGGTGCGGGAACTGTCGGGCGACCCGATCCTCGGGGAAATGATGGTGATGAACTATCGCGCCGCCGATCTGGATACCCGCCAAAAGGCCATGCTGGATTTCGCCGCCAAACTGACCGAGGATAGCGCCAAGATTGAAGAACCCGACCGTCAGGCACTGCGCGACGTCGGGTTCAGTGACCGCGATATATGGGATATCGGTGCGGTGGCTGCGTTCTTTAACATGACGAACCGCGTGGCTTCGGCATCCGACATGCGCCCTAATGACGAGTATCATTCACAAAGCCGATGAGTATCCGAACCTTCATAATGGCTGGTGCATATGCCGCATTGATGCCGATGGCCGCGATGGCCGCAATGCTGGATTTTCCGGGAAATGCGATACTTGCAGGTGAAAAGCTGAATGAGCGCGGCAGTTACAAGGTGCCGGTTGGGGCGTGGCAAAACGGTGAACTGCCGTCGGTCATAGCCGAAGGCGAAGTGATGCAACAAGCTTGGAAGATCACGGCAACCGGCCTGACATCCTTGCAAATCCTTGATCCGCTGAAAAAACAACTGACGGACAAAGGGTTCGATGTGGTTTTTGAATGTGAAACCGACGCCTGTGGCGGGTTTGATTTCCGGTTTGAAACCGATGTAATGCCAGAACCCGTGATGCATGTTGATCTGGGCGATTTCCGGTTTCTTTCGGCTGAACGCAAAACGGGCGATACCCCCGAATATGTCACCCTGCTGGTCAGCCGCAGCCAGAATGCGGGTTATGTTCAAATAGTTCGCGTCGGGGTGCCGGCAGATAAGGCCGAATTGATAACCTCGACCACAAGCCCCGCCCTAGCCAACATTTCCGAACCTGCGCCCACGGACCAACCCGCGTTGCCGCTGGAGCGGGCGTTGCAGGAAAAAGGACATTTCATTCTGGAAGATCTGGTGTTTCAGACCGGATCGTCCGATCTGGGGGATGGTGACTTTGCTTCGCTCGCTACACTTGCCGATTACATAAAGGCGCATCCGGATCGTACGTTTGCGCTGGTCGGTCATACCGATGCCGAAGGGTCACTGGCTGGCAATATCGCTCTGTCCAAGAAACGTGCGGCATCCGTGGTGCGCCGCCTGATCAATGATTATAGCGTGGACAAAAAACAGATCAGCGCCGAAGGTAACGGGTTTCTATCCCCCCGCGCCACCAACATGACCGAAGACGGCCGTGCCCAAAACAGACGGGTCGAAGTGATTGACACCTCGACCCGCTAACTTGATCACCATTTACGCTCACAGACCTGTTACAGGTTTGCTACCACGCATCCGGCCCCTTGCTGGCAAATGACTGCACAAGGAAGTCAATAAAGGCCCGCACCTTTGGCTGGGTGAACCGGCCGGGTGGATAGACCGCATAAATCCCCTGCATTTCATTGGGCAGGTCTGGAATGGCCTCTTCCACCAGACCCTTGGCCAGTGCATCCGCATAAAGGAAGCTGGGCAAATAGGCGATGCCAAGACCGGAAACAGCCGCATTCAACAGCGATTGCCCGTCATTCACTGACAGCCAGCCAGCCGTGCGCACCTGCCGTTTTTCCCCGGACGGGGCGGTTATTTTCCAAACGCTGCCGTTGGACTGGTTTGAATAGTGCAAAAGCTTGTGTTCGTTTAGATCATCGATCTTCTGCGGACGGCCATATTTTTCAAAATAGGCGGGTGATCCCACCATGCGTTTGGTGGTTTCGGTCAGCTTTCGGGCACGTAGCGTGCTATCCTCCAGCTCTCCGATCCGCACGGCAAGGTCAAACCCTTCCGAAATCAGTTCGACGTAGCGGTTATTCAGCACCATATTGACGGTGATATCGGGAAATTCCTGTAGGAATTCGCCCAGTATCGGCGATAAATGGTTCACGCCGAAATCCGTTGCAACCGAAATTCGCAATAGTCCAGAAGGTGCTGTTTGCATAGAGGTTACCAGTGCATCCGCTTCTCCGGCATCGTTCAGAACGCGGCGTGCGCGGTCGTAATATGCCAGTCCTATTTCCGTCGGGCTAACCCGCCGGGTTGTTCTGTTTAGCAGCCGCGCCCCCAGACGCGCCTCAAGCGATGAGACATGTTTTGATACGGCTGATTTGGAGATGCCCATCTTGCGGGCGGCATCTGTGAAGCCGCCTTGATCCACAACAGTGGCGAAGGCCTCCATCTCAGTTAATCTATCCATCTTTGTTCCTGTAGTGTTATGTGGCAGTGATAAATATATCGCCGCTAAATCAGGCAAGAATGGGGTGAAGGCCGGACAATACTTGGGTTTGTTTGGGATCGTCCCTGATGCGGAAACAGGGGAACATCCTTGTTTTACAGGAATTTTACCAAGAACAAATCAAGGCAATTCCATGTCGTGCCACAATTTATCGTTTGATGACGAACAATCCAGCCTGTCAGTGGCGGATTAGTTCGGGATCAGGTTCTAAAGATTCGCGGCCAGCCGCGTGCCCTGTTCGATCGCCCGTTTGGCGTCCAGCTCGCCAGCCACATCGGCCCCGCCGATCACATGCGGGGTGATACCGGCCTTTGTCAGCGCATCCGCCAACCCCCGTTCGGATACCTGACCGGCGCACAGAACAACATTATCCACGGCAATCACCTGCGGATTTTCACGCGCTTCGCCAAAGGAAATATGCAGACCTGCATCGTCAATCCGCTCGTAGTTCACTCCGGTCAGCATTTTCACATGCTTCATCTTCAGTTCGGCCCGATGAATCCAGCCGGTGGTTTTGCCCAATCGCTTGCCCGCCTTTTCCGCCTTGCGCTGCAACAACACAACGTCGCGTGCAGGGGGTGCGGGTTGCGGCCCTAACGGGTTCAGGCCGCCGCGCTGGTCTTCGGGATCACCGACACCCCAGTTGCGTTTCCACGCCTCCAGATCCTCGGTCAGGTGTTCATCTGGGTTGTGAACCAGAAATTCGGCCACATCAAAGCCGATGCCGCCTGCGCCGATAATGGCCACCCGTTTGCCAACGGGGGCCTTGTCGCGCAGCACATCGATGTAGGACAACACGTTATCGCGGTTCTGCCCGTCGATCTGCGGATCGCGGGGGATGACGCCGGTGGCGATGATTACGTCGTCAAACCCTTGCAGGGCCTCGACATCGGCCACCTGTCCCAACCGCAGGTCGATCCCTTCGCGGGCAACCATGGTGCGATACCAGTCCACCAGCCCGTAAAATTCCTCTTTGCCCGGCACCTGTTTGGCCATGTTCAACTGGCCGCCCAACTGGTCGGCCTTGTCAAACAGCGTCACCTTATGCCCGCGCTGTGCCGCCGTCAGCGCAGCCGCCAGACCGGCAGGGCCGCCACCGACAACAGCAATTGTCTTGGGCGTTTCGGCAGGGATCAACGGCAGTTCTGTTTCGTAACAGGCGCGCGGATTGACCAGGCAGGTCGAGATTTTGCCCAAGAACGTGTGATCCAGACAGGCCTGATTGCAGGCGATACAGGGCGCGATTTCGGCGGCGCGGCCATCGGCGGCCTTATCGACAAAATGCGCATCCGCCAGAAAAGGGCGTGCCATCGACACCATATCGGCACAGCCATCGGCCAGCACGCTTTCGGCCACATCAGGCGTGTTGATCCGGTTCGAGGTGATCACCGGAATCGTGACCTGCCCCATAAGTTTTTTCGTTACCCAGCTAAAGGCGCGGCGGGGAACGGACGTGGCAATGGTGGGAATCCGCGCCTCGTGCCAGCCGATGCCGGTGTTGATGATGGTGGCGCCTGCCTGCTCAACCCGCTTGGCCAGTTCCACTACCTCGTCCCAGGTCGAGCCATTCGGGATCAGATCGATCATCGACAGCCGGTAGATGACGATGAAATCATCCCCGACAGCGGCGCGGACCCGTTTCACCACTTCAGGTGGCAGGCGCATACGGTTTTCATAGGAACCACCCCAGCGGTCGGTGCGTTTGTTGGTGTGGGTGACCAGAAACTGGTTCAGGAAATAGCCCTCGGACCCCATCACCTCGACCCCGTCGTAACCCGCCTTGCGCGCGTTGGCGGCAGCGGTGGCGATGTCTGAAATCTGTTTTTCAATGCCCTCTTCATCCAGCTCCTTGGGCGGGAATGGCGAAATCGGGGATTTGATCGGTGAAGGGGCCACACATTCGGGGCTATAGGCATAGCGCCCTGCGTGCAAAATCTGCATTGCAATCTTGCCGCCGTTTTCATGCACGCGGTCAGTAACGATGCGGTGGTTGGCGATGTCTTCGTCACTGAACAATCCTGCCGCGCCCGGAAACACCCCGCCTTCGCGGTTCGGGGCCATGCCGCCCGTCACGATCAGGCCGACCCCACCACGTGCCCGTTCGGCGTAAAATTCGGCCACCCGCGACCAGTCTTTGGTTTCTTCCAGACCGGTGTGCATCGACCCCATCAAAACGCGGTTGCGCAAGGTGGTAAAGCCAAGGTCAAGCGGGGCCAGCAGGCGGGAATATTCGGTCATCTTGCATGTCCTTTGATTGCCGCAGCAGGCTGCACGGGAATTGGCGTTCTGTCATCCAAAACGCGGCGTCACATGGTTTCGACGCAATGACGCCGGAACGCCTTTTTCAACATATCCAGTTCGGCGCGCAAAAGGGCAACTTCGCTGCGGATGTCGTTATCCAGATCGCCACCGGCCAGAATGGTAAAACTGTTCAGCGTGGCACCTGTGCGCGTGTCGGAAATGACAATCGTCTGCAACCCATCCGACAGGGCCGAGACGGGCACGGGCACTTGCACCAGCCAGCAGGCATTTTCGCCATCCTGTGTGACGGTCACACCATCCAGCGAGGCACCCAGATGGGTCGCCGCGACTTGGGGCGTTTCGCTGTAACCGGTCAAAACGCCTTCCCAGACGCCTTCGAACAGGCGGGTTACGGTCAGTGTTGGCTCGCTCATGGGTCGGGTCCCTTCTGTTTACAGTTCGGCGCGGGGGCGGCGGCTGAAGGTGATGTCGCGCAAGGTAATCTGGTTCATTTGCGGGCCTTCAAAGATCAGCTCGATCCACATGCGTTCGGCCCGCTTTTCATTCAGACGGGTGTAGGCCAGATCGAATTCCACCATCACTTCGTCCCTGTCTAGCGGCAACTCACGCACGATCTGTTCGGTGTTCGGGCCGTGTTTGATGTTCAGGCGGGCGAAAATCTCCAGCGGCTTTTCCATTTCGACAATAGCGTCCATGCGAAGCAGGTGTTTTTTCTTAAGGCCCTGCACTGCCGTTTCGGGCAGGTTCAGCACCAGTGATAAATAAGTGCCGTCAAATTTGAACACATCCATCGTCAGGCCAAACGGGGCCAGATCGCGTTCATGGGTATTTCGGATCTGGCGCAGGGTCAGTTCACTGATCTTGCAATCGTGGAATACCATTGCCTCGGCCCCCAGCTTGGCCTTGTTGCGCACGGCCGCGATTCCGCGCGGATCAATCGGACCCCGCCATAGTTCCGGCCGATAGGACCAGTCGGAATTGGCGGGTGGCTGAATGGCGTTTGATCCGATCAGGGGCAGCATCAACCGGCTGTCGGCCAGATGCATCACATCGCGCAAGGGGCGGTTCAGGGCACGGGCGTCCGCGCGGATTGCGCGCAAACTGGCCAGATCCATATTACGGGCCGCTTTTGCCAGAGCCGTCCAGCGGCGCAATGCCCTGCGCTGTGCCAGTTTGTGGATCAAAGTGTTAAATCGGTTTGCCATGTCTGCCCTGAAGATTGTTGTCGCAATGTAACCCTATTCGGGCTTCCTTTTAAACACCCGCTTGAAAAAGGGGATACGCGGCTTGTTTTCCAGGGCAACTTGATCGGGTCCGGAAGTGTTTCGGGTTCTGATCCGGCTGGTGAACCCCTGCAAGACATCAAAGCCCTTTTCAGATGGAATCGGATGTTCCCTAAGTCCGAAAACGGATGCCGAAACAATCCTGCCATTCACATCGAACAAGGCCCGCCAGTATTCATCTGCAGCCCCTGCCAATGTGTCCGAACTGCTGTCCCGCGCGCGGATATAGAATACACCGTCCCGATCCAGTGTTTTGACCACCTCGACAGTATCCGCGTTGCCGTTCCGACTCAGCGCCGCACGGCCTGCCTTTGTGGTAAAGAAATCTGTCAGGGCGGGCATTGAATTGGTGATTGGCGGATTTGCGGTTTTTCGGGACACTGTAGCGGTCAGGATTGCCGGCACTTTGGGGTGTGGTTTGCTGCGCGAGTTTGCAATCGCCGCACAGCTGCCCAGCAGAACAAAGGCGCTGTCGCCTTCATCCCGCGTTTCGGTCGGGTCAATGCAGAACCCCTTTGGTCCTGCAATCAGAACTTCCTTATTTGCGACCCTGATTTGTGCGGGTGCGGGTTTGGGCAGGGCAAAGCCGCCGCCCGCTCCCGTACAACCGGATAAAATCGTCAGGGTCGCCAGCGCGAACCCGATATACCGCAGCATCAAAGATCCATATATATATGGCCTTCGGCCTTGGCGCCGGGATGGGTAACAGCCCCGAGTCTGGTTGGACCAACCTGCTGGGCGTATTTCCACAAGGCACCCGAAGCATAGATTGTCTTGCGCGCTCCGCCCCATGCTTCCTTGCGTTTGGCCATTTCTTCATCGCTGACATTAACCGAGATTTCGCCCTTGATCGCGTCCAGCGTGATGATGTCGCCATCCTGAACCATTGCAATCGGACCGCCATGCGCGGCCTCGGGGCCGACGTGGCCGACGCAGAACCCGCGGGTCGCACCGGAAAAGCGGCCATCCGTAATCAGCGCCACCTTCTTGCCCATGCCCTGACCCGACAGCGCCGCCGTGGTCGCCAGCATTTCGCGCATACCGGGGCCGCCTGCGGGGCCTTCATTGCGGATGACCAGAACCTCGCCTTCCTTGTATTCCCGCTTTTGCACTGCATCAAACGCGTCTTCTTCGCATTCAAACACGCGGGCAGGGCCGCTGAATACACGTTGGTCCTCTTCCATACCGGCGACTTTTACAATCGCGCCATCGGGGGCCAGATTGCCCTTCAGGCCAACCACACCGCCGGTTGGCGACAACGGGGTTTCCACCGGATAGATTACCTTGCCGTCTGCCTGACGGGTGACGATGTCGATTTCCTCGCCCATGCTGCGGCCGGTGGATGTCATCACATCGCGATGGATCAGACCGGCCTTGTCCAGTTCTTTCATGATCACCGGCACGCCGCCGGCTTCGTACAAATCCTTGGCCACATATTGCCCGCCCGGTTTCAGATCGACGAAATAGGGGGTCTCGCGGAAGATGTCGCAAACGTCGGTCAGGTCGAAATCAATGCCTGCCTCGTGCGCAATCGCGGGCAGGTGCAGACCGGCGTTGGTGCTGCCACCGGTGCAGGCCACCACACGCGCTGCATTGATCAGCGCCTCGCGGGTGACGATGTCGCGCGCGCGGATGTTCTTTTCAAGCAGGTTCATCACCGCCACGCCGGACGCCTCGGCATACTGATCGCGGCTTTCGTAGGGGGCGGGGGCACCGGCGGAATTGGGCAGGGCAAGGCCGATCGCCTCGCTCACACATGCCATCGTGTTGGCGGTGAACTGGCCACCACAGGCACCGGCGGACGGACAGGCAACCGATTCCAGCATTTCCAGCTCGGCATCTGTCATGTTGCCCGCCTGATGCTGGCCCACGGCCTCGAACACGTCCTGAACGGTCACGTCGCGGCCATCCAGACGACCGGGCAGGATCGAGCCGCCATAGATGAACACAGAGGGCACGTTCAGACGCACCATCGCCATCATCATGCCGGGCAGGGATTTGTCACAACCGGCCAGCCCCACCAGCGCGTCATAGCAATGGCCGCGCATGGTCAGTTCAACCGAATCCGCAATCGCCTCGCGGCTGGCAAGGGAGGAACGCATCCCCTCATGCCCCATCGCGATGCCGTCGGTGACGGTGATGGTGGTAAATTCACGCGGGGTGCCTTCGGCGGCTTTCACACCCATCTTGACCACCTGCGCCTGACGGTTCAGGGCGATGTTACAGGGCGCGGCCTCGTTCCAGCAGGTGGCCACACCGACCAGCGGCTGGTGGATTTCATCCTCGGACAGGCCCATCGCATAAAGGTAAGAGCGATGCGGTGCCCGTTCGGGCCCTTCGGTGACATGACGGCTGGGAAGGTTTGATTTGTCGAACTTGGTGTTTTTCATGATGGACCCCTGAATAAAGCTTGGAATTTGAATAGGGGATGGGGGCGGGTTCATCAAGTGAGTTTGCAGTGAAGGCCAGTAATGCATTATACTTTCATCTGGAATTATTGGGTTGCTATAGCTTGCAATAGGTTTTTGTGCATTAGGGAACTAAATTTGAACAACCATAAAAACAAAGAACTTGATCGTTTGATCAGGAAAAACCGCCAGCGTGACCCACAATTTCGGTTGGCAGTTCTATTTGTAGTCGTTCTTGCCGGAATTGTCGGGTTACTTTTCTTTGGCCCCGCCCGAGATGTAAGTTTCCAAAGAGTCCTTGTTCGCGAAATAAAGCCGATGACAGAAACAAGAGGTTTTGATGTCGTGCTTATAGTTGATACGAATAACGGTATCCTTTCGTTACCGGCCAAAGATCCCTTTGGTCGCATCGTTGTCGGGAGTTCTGTTTGCCTTAGATCATCTACCGGGCCAATCCTGAGATTATTTGGGTCGGTGCAGCATACAATAGAAACGGGCATCTTTTGCCAGTAATGCAGGCTGTATGGCCGATGCTAAAAATCTGTATAGACCTGCAAATAGCCTCCCTCAATGCAGCACCGCCCGCACCAGATACCCCTCAACCATTTCCTCGCCCAGCGCCTTTAGCGCCTCTAGCCGGTGCAGACCCTCGATCAGCACATAGCCCACGCGCTTTTAAAGCCCGAATGAGGGAGCTATTTATATGTGCATCTACCAGTATATATTTCCACAAGTGGGACAATATCATCATTCGCAAATTGAACCGTCATAGTTGTCGGTAGCCGTGAAGGATCATGCCCACTCGGATCAGGCCGGTAAAATTTCCGGTGCATTGCGATAGTATAAATGCGCCCGTCGCGCTGAGTAGCGGCCACTGCAAGGTTTCTGCCGTGATCAGTAAATGGCGGGACAATAATACCAATTACTGTGACGCCATTAAGCTCGAACCGGACTTTATTGTCAGGCATTGTGGTCATTTTCACCACTGCAGAATCGCCAGTGTCGCTTGTAAGGATGCAATCAAACACGATAACCGCTTGCGCATCTTTCGGGCTAAAGACGGTAACAAGTGCAATAAGCGGCCATATAAGCACACGTTGCGTTAATGACATCAATTCCCCTCCCTCAATGCAGCACCGCCCTCACCAGATACCCCTCGACCGTTTCCTCTCCCAGCGCCTTTAGCGCCTCCAGCCGGTGCAGCCCTTCGATCAGCACATAGCCGTCCTTGGATTTGCGCACCCGAATGGGTGTGGTCTGCCCCTCTTCCAACATGCTTTCGGCGATTTCCTGCACCTTGGCGGCATCAAGCGTTTTGGCGCGTTTGACCGGCACGCGGATTTGGGCAACGGGGAAGAGTTCTTTTACTAACATATGGGGCCTCCTGAAACGCAGTTTGACCACATTTCCACCTTGCACAACCCCAAACATTGCTGAATGCTGTTCCCTCATGCGCACACCCGAATTCAACGCCTACATCGCCCCCGCCCGCCTGTATCCGCAAATCTGGCGGCTGGGGCTTGGCATCCTGCTGATCCTGTTTGTTTACTTCGGGTTCATCGCGCTGGTGTTATGGGCAGGGGTTATCGCCACCTTTCCGATGGGGTCTTTGCGCTGGGCCAACGCGGTGCTGACGGTGCAAGGCGCGGTGCCGACCCTGATCATGCTGTTTACCTTTACCGGCATGGCGCTGGGCCCGATCATCGCTGCACCTGCCTGCCACATGCGCGGGCCGGGCACTTTGTTCGGACCATTGGATGTAACCATCCGCGGCTTTCTGACGGCGACCATCACGGTGCTGCTGATCATGGCCGTCTATAGCGCGGTTATGCTGTGGTTCCAGCCCGTGCAGCCTAACCTGCCGCTGGAGGAATGGCTGGGCTATCTACCCTATGCCATCCCGCTGATCCTGATCCAGACCAGCGCCGAGGAGCTGATCTTTCGCGGCTATCTGCAACAACAACTGGCCGCGCGGTTCAAATCGCCAATTGTCTGGATGATCCTGCCCGCCGCCCTGTTCGCCGCGCTGCATTGGGATCCGGCGATGGGCAGCAATAAATGGCTGGTGATCGGGGTGACCTTTACTATGGCTCTGATTGCTTCGGATCTGGTGCAACGAACCGGCAGTTTGGGGGCCGCGATTGGCCTGCATTTCGCCAACAACATCTTTGCGATACTGTTTGTATCGGTGCAGGATACCATCACGGGGCTGGCCCTGTATGTGACACCGTTTGACAAGGCAGATACGGCAGAACTGCCTTTGGCGCTGGGCATGGATCTGCTTTTGTTGCTGGTTATCTGGCGGATTTTGCGCATTGCACTTGACCGTTGATTGCAATTTCCCCAAACGCAGCTTATCTCGGAAGTTAACAAAAACACTGCATAGGTGCCGACCCGATGAACTGGATCAACAACTACGTTCGCCCCACGATCAACTCGCTGTTTTCGCGTCGCGAAACGCCGGACAACCTGTGGACCAAATGCCCCGAGTGCGGCACCATGCTATTTCACCGCGAACTGAAGGAAAACCAGCAGGTATGTGGCGAATGTGGCCATCATATGCTGATCACGCCGCGTGAACGGTTCGAGCATCTGTTTGACGGCGGAATTTTTACCGAAATCGAAGTGCCGGATGTGCCGCTGGACCCGCTGACGTTCAAGGATCAAAAGAAATATCCCGAACGCATCAAGGCCGCGCAGAAAAAGACCGGCGAAAAGGACGCAATTCTAGTGGTCGAAGGCGAGATCGGCCGCACCCCGATCATCGCCGCAGCACAGGATTTCAGCTTTATGGGTGGCTCGATGGGCATGTATGTCGGCAACGCCATCATCGCCGCCGCCGAACGTGCCGTGGCCACCAAGCGCCCCTTTATCCTGTTTTCCGCTGCTGGCGGCGCGCGGATGCAAGAGGGTATCCTTTCCCTGATGCAAATGCCCCGCACCACGGTTGCCGTGCAAATGCTGCGCGAGGCCGGCCTGCCCTATATCGTCGTGCTGACCCATCCGACCACCGGCGGGGTTACCGCGTCCTACGCGATGCTGGGCGATGTGCAGATTGCCGAGCCAAACGCCCTGATCGGTTTTGCCGGTGCGCGGGTGATTGAACAGACCATCGGTGAAAAACTGCCCGAAGGGTTCCAGCGGTCGGAATACCTGCTGGACCACGGCATGCTGGACCGCGTGACCCACCGCAAGGATATGCGCGACGAACTGGTCACCATCGTGCGGATGCTGATGGGGATGAGCCCGCCAGTGATGGGCGATCTGCCCGCTCCCAAGGAAGCCGCCGAAACCCCCGACCAACCTGCGGAAGAAAAGTGAGCACGCCGGCCTCGGACATCATCCTTGAGCGGATGATGACGCTGCACCCCAAGGTCATCGACCTGACCTTTGACCGTATTGACCCGCTGCTGGCCACCCTTGGCCACCCCGAACGCAAATTGCCCCCCGTGATCCATATCGCTGGCACCAATGGCAAAGGGTCAACACAAGCGATGATCCGGGCCGGTCTGGAAGGCGCGGGGAAATCGGTTCACGCTTACATCTCGCCGCATCTGGCACGGTTCCATGAACGCATCACGCTGGCGGGGGAGCATATATCCGAACCGGCGCTGACCGATCTGCTGGACCGTTGTTACACAGCCAACAACGGCAACACGATCACTTATTTCGAAATCACCACCGCCGCTGCCCTGCTGGCTTTTGCCGAAACATCTGCCGATTATACCCTGCTCGAAGTCGGTCTTGGCGGCAAGATGGACGCAACCAACGTGGTGGATAAACCCGCGTTGACGGTGATCACACCGGTGTCCATCGACCACACCCAGTTTCTGGGCGATACCCTTGCCCAAATTGCGGGTGAAAAGGCGGGCATCATAAAACGCAGTGTGCCCTGCATTGTCGGACCGCAACCGGACGAGGCATTAGAGGTGATCGAGGCCACCGCCAACCGCCTTGGCGCGCCGCTGGTGGTGCATGGCCAGCACTGGCACGTCTGGGAAGAACGCGGTCGTTTGATCTATCAGGATGAAACCGGCCTGCTGGACCTGCCCCTTCCCGCCCTGATCGGCGCGCACCAGATCCAGAACGCCGGTATCGCCATCGCCGCCCTACGCCAGTTGGGTTTTGACGAAACGGCCTGCGAGGCCGCCGTGACGAACGCCAAATGGCCCGCCCGCCTGCAACGCCTGCATCACGGCCCGCTGGTGGGCGCCGCTGACACAGCCGAACTCTGGCTGGATGGCGGCCACAACCCCGCCGCCGGACATGCCCTGTCCGAGGCCCTGACCCGCCTGCCAACCCGCCCGCTGCACCTGATCTGCGGTATGCTGAACACCAAAGACATCACCGAGTATTTGCACCCGCTGGCACAACATGCCAAATCCCTGCACGCAGTCTCTATCCCCGGCGAGGCCGCAACCCTGCCCGCCGCCGAAACCGCCAAAGCGGCAAAGCAGGTGGGTATGGAAACGCATATTGCTGACAACGTGCAATCCGCCATTGCCGACATCATCCAGACAGACCCGAACGCCCGTATCCTGATCTGCGGGTCGCTCTATCTGGCGGGGGTTGTTCTGCGGGAAAACGGCTAGCCTCTTCTTCTTTCCACAAATACCTCCGCCGGAGGCATCGCGCCCGTTAGGGCGCAACCCAAAAGAGCGGCCCGCAGGGCCTCCATTTTGTTAAACCACGCTTAGCCTTCGGCCCACTCAGCCCCCATCATTTCACGCAAACGGCTGGCCGTGCGTTCAAACTCGAACGCGCCGTCGCCTTCCACATACAGCATTTCCGGCAGGGCTGCCGCTGTGCAGATCAGTCTCACATGGGCTTCGTATAACGTGTCGATCAGGGTGACAAACCGCTTTGCCTCGTTGAAATTGCTGCGCGACAACAACGGGATACCATCCAGTAACAGCACCCGCGCCACATCGCATATCGCCAGATAATCCACCGCACCCAAGGGGGTGCCGCACAGATCAAAGAACGTTGCCCGCGCCACCCCGTTGTGAAACCTCGGCAACACCACATCGCGCCCTTTTACCCGCAGGGTCAGCGGTTCGCCTTTGGCCCCGCCGGTCAATTCTTTCCAGACCGTATCCAGCGCCGAGCGCGCCTTGGGTCCGCGCAGCACGAAATAGCTGCGCACCCCGCCCAGACGGTCCTGCCGGTAATCCACGGGGCTGGCCAGTTCATGCACCACCATTTGCTTTTTGATCAGCTCGATGAAGGGTATGAATAGCTGCCGGTTCAACCCGTCTTTGTACAGATCGTCGGGCGGGCGGTTTGACGTGGTGACCACCACCACGCCTGCGACAAACAACGCTTCAAACAGGCGGCCAACAATCATCGCATCGGCAATGTCGCTGATCTGCATTTCGTCAAAGGCCAGCAGGCGCACCTGTTTGGCAATTCCTTCGGCCACAGGCGCAATCGCATCGTCCACCCCGCGTTTTCGGGCGGCATTCATACCCTCGTGAATTTCCTGCATGAACGCATGGAAATGCACGCGGCGTTTTTCTGTGATGGCCAAATTATCGACAAACAAATCCATCAGCATGGATTTTCCACGCCCGACGCCACCCCACATATACAGGCCCTGAGGCACCTCATCCGGTTTGTGAAACAGCCCCCCCAGAATACCGCGTTTTTGGATCGTGGTGCGTTCAAGATGGTTGCGAATATCTTGCAGCACCGGCAATACAGCCTGTTGCGCCGGATCGGCCGTCAACTTTCCTTCAGCCACCAATCGGGCGTATATCTGTTGCAGGGTTTCGGACATAGACTAAACTTCGCGCAGGAATTCCTGAATCGCTTTGATCACATCTTTCGGATAAGTGTAAGTCAAAGAATGCGTCGCCCCCTTGACCATTGTTTGACGCACATTGCGATTTAGCTTTGTCAGTTTTCCAAGGCCGCTTAGCGGGATAACCTTGTCCTCTTCGCCCCAGATGGCGGCAACGGGCAGGCCGGTTTTTGCAATCTTGCGGTGCTCTTCATCAAGCGGTTTTGACAGGATATTGCGTAGGCTGGACAGCACCGCCGGCAGGAAACCCCGCACACGGGTTTCGGCAATCTGGCGGGCGTAAATATCGGGAACTTCCGAGGGGATGGATGATTCCGCCTTAACCGCCTTGCGGATCATATGGCCACCATACACCCGCATAATCCAGTCACCGATCACGGGGGTTTTGATAATGAAATCCTGAAGCTTGTTCGAATTGATACCTAACCCAGACGGTGCAATCAGGATTAGCCGTTCCAGCATGTCGGGGTGTTTTGCAGCGTAACAGGTCGCAATTGCGCCGCCCATCGAATACCCCAGCAACATGATGCCGCCATCAATGCCCTGATCTTCCAACAGCTCTTCCAGCTGGGTCACAAAGAATTTTGCATTCTGACGCCCCAGCGCGCACCCGGAAAAGCCGCGTCCATACAGGTCATAAGTCAGCACACGGTAATCCATCATATTCAACCCGTTTTCCACAGCGCGCCAGACATAGCTGGGGGTTGTCAGCCCGTGGATGCAAACGGCGATCGGGCCCTTCAGCGGGCCATGCCATTCATAGTAGGTTCTGCCGCTTGGCAAATTGGCAAACTTGCCCGGTGCCTCGGCCCGTGCTGCTTTGTTCATCGGGCGCCTGCGGTGGCGTGCAATCGCCAGAGGTACAAAATAAACCGCCAAGATAGCTAACAGTATCCACCACAGTATCATGATTGCCCCCAAATTACCGGAAACCAGTATTCGCGCAGGCGTTGCTTTTTGATCTGAAAATTGGCAATCTGTTTGTCTGTATTCACAGGCCCCTCCAGGCATCCAGAATATAACGGCTGACCATCAAATCCAGATGTGCCCCGCCGCCGTTTTTGAACAATGTAATCTCGCTATCATCATTGCGCGCAAATGCGCCCGTTGCCAAGTCATAGAAATCTGCAATCACATCACTGTGTGATATCGCGCCGCTGGCAATCGGCATCATCAATTCGCCAATATGATCTATCGTTGTGTCGCGGCTGTCCACAAACAGCCGCGCCCGCCGGATGGCATTATCATCAGCCTCGCGCATGTCGGGGCGATAGGCGCCGATCAGGTCGATGTGCTGCCCCGCCTGCAGCCAGTCGCCCATAATCAGCGGTTCGGTTGCCATCGTGGCCGAGGTGACAATATCCGCAGCCCTGACCGCTGCCTCAAGGTCTTCCACGGCGCGGGTATCGGGATATTCTGCCGCCAGTTTTTGTGCATTTTCAGGGGTGCGGTTCCAGACGGTAAAACCGGCATCGGGGAAACCTGCGCCATAGGCTTCGCGCAAGGAGCGGCCTACGGTGCCGGCCCCTATAATCAGGATATTGCGGCTGTCGGGGCGGGCCAGATGTTTGGCGGCAAGCAGGCTGTCGCCCGCCGTTTTCCATTTGGTCACCAGATGAAAATCAATCAGGGCTTCCAATTCGCCGGTGTCGTCGGAAAACAAGTTCACAGCCCCGTTGACTACCGGTTTGTCCTGTGCCGGATTGTCGGGAAAGATCGTCGCCGCCTTGGTCGCCAGCCCCAGCCCATCGATCCACGCTGCCCGTGATAGCAGTGTATCTTTTCCACGATAGAGCAGCGTATCGGCGATTTCGGCCTTTGGCAGACTGTGCGCCTTGACCAAAGCCGCGCCCAGATCGTTCCAGTCCAGCAGCGCCTGCCCTTCGTCAAATCCGATAATTTCAAATGTCATAACCCGGCCTCTTGCTCTGATAATACCCCGTGTTCAACCAGCGCCCGCGCCCAGCCTTCCGGTCCTTCAAACAGATGCGCACCCCAGCCGCGTTTTGCGGCGGTATCGATGTTTTCGGGACGGTCATCAGTGAACAGCAGGGCTTCGGGGGGCAGGCCGCAACCCGTCTCTAATGCCGCATAAATGTCGTTATCGGGCTTCATCATATGCAGATACCCCGACACATACTTCTGGTCGAATTCATTGAAAAACGAATAGTGCTGCATCGCGGTTTTGAATGGCTCGATACCAAAATTCGACAAGGCAAACACCGGTATGCCTTTGGCCCGAATGGTGCGCATCAGGACCACGGACCACGGGATTTCGGGGCTGGCCATATCCAGCCAGCGGTCATGCCACATGCGGATTTCATCGCCAAATTCGGGGTGCCTGTCGGCCAGCGCATAAAAGGAATCACGAAACGGCGCACCACGATCAACCTGATCATTCACCCCATATAGGTCGACCGCTGCAAACAGCGCCTTGCGACGGTCTGCCCCGATGGCAGCATCGTAAAACCGTTCGGGGTTCCATTCGATCAGCACCTGACCAATGTCGTAGATTACAGCCTTAACCTGCCCCATCCGCACCCTCTTTCATCGCTTTTTGCAATTCGGTATCCAGCGAGGAAAGGAAACGCGACCGGTCGGCCTTTGTAAAGGGCTTGCCGCCACCCTGACGAAACGGATCAGCGGCGCGAAGGTCGCTCATCAGATCGCGGGTGGCCAAAATGTTGCCGATGTTGGCGGGGGTGAATACCTCGCCATTATGGCGGATCACGCGGGCACCAGCTTCAAGGCATTTTGCGGCCAGCGGGATGTCACCCGTCACCACAACATCCCCGCGACCGGCGCGTTCGGCAATCCACATATCGGCCACATCCGGCCCGTCCGGCACGAACACCATTTCCACCAGCGGATTGGCCGAGGGGCGTAGCCCCCCGTTACAGACGACATACATTTTCAGACCACGGCGGGTTGCCACACGTTCGGCCTCGTCCTTGACGGGGCAGGCGTCGGCGTCAATGTAAATGGCTGACATGCCGCTAACCCGCGCCGATCAATACGCCTGTGGCAAACACCAGCGCGCCGCCCAGAACAACCTGAAACGCGGCCCGCATGAACGGGGTGTCCATAAAACGGTTCTGAATCCAGGCAATCGCCCACAGTTCAAAGAACACCACGACAAAGGCGATGAGGGTGGCGGTCCAGAAATCGGCGATCAGATAGGGCAGGGCGTGACCCAAACCGCCAAGTGTGGTCATCAGTCCCGAAGCAACCCCCCGTTTGAATGGCGAGCCACGACCCGACAGAACCCCGTCATCCGAGGCGGCCTCGGTAAAGCCCATCGAAATGCCGGCACCGATTGATGCCGCGGTGCCAACCAGAAAGGTGGTCCAGGTATTATGTGTGGCAAAGGCGGTGGCAAAGATTGGCGCAAGGGTCGAAACCGAGCCATCCATCAGACCGGCAAGACCCGGTTGAACCCAGGTCAGCACAAATTGGCGATGGGCAGTGAAGTTTTCTTTTTCCTTTTCGTCCCCCCCCAGCAATTCCTCTTGCAGGGTTGCGGCCTTGGCGTTGTGCCCTGCCTCATCCGCCGCCAGATCGCCCAACAGTTTGCGGGTGGCGGCGTCCTTGGTTTGCTGTGCGGCGCGGGTATAGAATGCCTCGGCATCCTGCTCCATTTTCGCTACTTCCTCGCGGATGCGCTCCAGCCCCAGATTTTCAACCAACCAGATCGGGCGGCGGGCATAAAATCCGGCGACATGCTCGCGGCGGATCAGGGGAATAACATCGCCAAACCGTTCCTTGTGCAGTTCGATCAACCGGCGGCGGTGTTCGTCCTCTTCGGCGGCCATGGCGTCAAACACCTTGGCGGAATTGGGAAAATCCGCCCGCAGGCGTTCGGCATAACCACGATAGATTTGTGCGTCATCTTCTTCCGACGAAATGGCGAGCGCTAAAATTTCCTGTTCGTTCAGGTCGGAAAATCGGCGGCGGTTGCTGACACCGGGGATCATTGGGTGGCTCCTTAATTTAGAATTATTCCAAAATAGCAGGCTGGCGCACTCAGGCAAGCCGAAAATGTTCTTTTTATTGCGTAAACCGATCAGTTCAGTTTATAGTTGCCCCTAGCAACGGAGAACCAAATGACAGCCACAGCACATAAAATCAGAAAGGGCCGCAAATTCGACCAGGTTCTGGAAGGCGCGCGTGTGGTTTTTATGAAAGACGGGTTCGAAGGGGCCAGTGTCGACGACATTGCCAAAACAGCAGGCGTATCCAAAGCAACGCTATACAGCTATTTCCCCGACAAACGTCTGTTGTTCGCCGAGGTCGCCAAATGCGAATGCCACCGGCAGGCCGACACAGCACTTGAGGTGGTAACAAGCGATTCAATGCCAGACGAGGTTCTTCGCGAAGCAGGCTTGCGGATGATCGAGTTTTTCATTTCGGATTTTGGTCTGAGCATGTTTCGCATATGCACCGCTGAATCCGGTCGTTTCCCCGAATTAGGCAAGCATTTTTACGAATCCGGCCCACAACTGGTGCGCGAACGACTGGTCGAGTACTTCCATGAGGCCATTGACAAAGGCCAGTTGAAAATTGATGATCTTGACTTGGCCGCAGACCAGTTTGCCGAATTGTGCAAGGCTTCGTTTTTTCCCCGCTTGTTGTGCGGCATGGGAAGCAGCTTTGACAAATCGGAAATCGAACGGGTTTTGAATGGCGCGGTTGAAACGTTCATGGCGCGATACGGGGCGTAACCCGACCCTTAAAATGCGTTTTCAGTCTAGTGAACCCCCGATGACTCGGTTATTATACAGGGTAGGGTGAAACGCGCAGCTTCAGCCGGAGTCGGATGGCAAAATGGATAAGAAAACAGAAGCAATCGCACGGGAATCCTTGTTTCTGTCGAGTCTGCCGGAAACCTCGGTCAGCATGATTTTGTCCAACACGACCGACCAGTGTTTCAAACAGGGGGAAACCATTTTCCTTCAGGGGGATCCTGCCGATAATATTTATATTGTGATCGAAGGCTGGGTAAAGCTGTACCGGATTGCGCCCAACGGGGCCGAAGCGGTTGTCGGGGTGTTCACCGCCGGTCACAGTTTTGGCGAGGCATTGGCCCTGCGCCACGAGGTATATCCGGTGGCCGCAGAAGCCGTGACAGACAGCCATGTTATCAGCCTGCCAACGTCGGTTTTAACCGGCCTGATTGAAAGCGACCCCGAGATTGCTATTTCCATGTTGGCATCGACATTCCATCACCTGCATTCGATTGTGTTGCAACTGGAGCAGATCAAGGCCTTTTCCGGTGCGCAACGCGTTGCCGAATTTCTGGTCGGGCTGTGCCCGGTTCATGAGGGGGCCTGCACAGTCACCCTGCCCTATGACAAATCCCTAATTGCCGGGCGGTTGGGAATGAAACCCGAAAGCCTATCGCGCGCCTTTGCCAAGCTGCGCAAACTGGGGGTAACAGTGCGCCAGAACCACGCCGCGATTTCCGATGTCGAAGGGTTGCACGCATATGCTATGGGCGACGAGGAATTGCGCCTGCGTAAGACAATCTAGAGCATCGGTGCCAGATAAAGCCCTAGCAGAACCAGTGCGTATAGCGTCAGGGCCGTGTTAAATCCGCGCCGCAAAAACCGTGTGGTTTCCAGCCCCAGATAGCGCGACAGGATGATCCGCCCCTTGATCAGCGCCAGCAACAAGATCACCATGCCTGCCGCAACCGGAACCCAGTTTGCACCGCTGGCAGTTTTCCCGCGATCAATAAAAATGGCAACGGCGGTGCTGGTGGCACTTAACACCAGCAAAGCAACCCATGCGCGTATCAGTTTATCCTTCAGCATACCATTTACCTTAACAAATAAATGACGGGGAATAGCAGCACCCAGACCAGATCGACCATATGCCAAAACGCGGCCCCCACCTCGATATTACGAGGGGCGTCGCGCCATGCGACCAGCAGCAGGATCAGGATGCCCGCCACCACATGCGCGGCGTGAAAGCCGGTCAGCAGATAGTAGAAGGTGAAGAACGCGTTGGTGTCGATGTTGATACCGGCAGCGGCATCGGCGCGGTATTCGATCGTTTTGATCCACAGGAATGCCATGCCCAGAACGGCAGCAATCACCAACATCAGCCGCGCCTTTGCCCGCTGCGTCGCTTCGCGCAGACGCAGGGCTTTGGCCGCCAAAAATCCACTGGTGACCAGAATGGCGGTATTGGCCCCGGCCGCGGCGCGGTTCAGGTGATCCTGGGATTCGGCAAACATTGCAGGGTCAGTGATCCGCACAGCCATAAACGCCGCCAGTCCGGCGCCGAATACCAACAGTTCACTGACAATCAGCACCCAGATCATCAGATCACCGGGCAATTCGTCCAAGACGCTGTGTTGCTCAATATCGCTCATGCACCCACCAGATGGCGGTATATTTCCGGCAGCGCAAGCGTCAGCTTGTCAGGGTGCGCAATGGTCGCATATCCCCCTTGCCCGAACATCCGGTTGAACCATGCCTTGTCGCGGGCCTCGACCGTGATGCCGTAAACCGAATGCCCCGCGCGACGGGCTTCGCGGATGGCCATGGCGGTGTCTTCGATCCCGTGGCGTCCCTCGTAATGGTCCAGATCGTTGGGTTTGCCGTCTGTAATCACCAGCAGCAGCCGTTTCTTTTTGGCCTGTTTGGCCAGAGCGGCCGATGTGTGGCGAATGGCAGCCCCCATGCGGGTGTAAAAGCCGGGTTTCAGGCTGCCGATCCGCGCCTCGACATCCCCGTTCATCGGTTCGCCGAATTCCTTGCAGGACAGCATATAGACGCGATCGCGTTTCAAGGACGAAAAAGCGTGGATGGCGAAATCATCGCCGCAGGCGTCCAGCCCCCATGCCAGCGCGGCCAATGCCTCGCGTTCAATGTCAATCACTGCGCGGCCCGTGACGGCACTTTCGGTCGAGCGGGAAATATCAAGCAGGATAGACACCGCGAGGTCCCGCCTCTGCGGGCGGGACTGGCGCCAGATGCGGTCGGTGCCTTCGCCATAGGCGTGCAGGTCAGAATAGGAGCGCACGGCGGCGTCCATATCCAGTTCTTCGCCATCCGGCTGGCCGTGCAGATATATCCGGCCCGGCTGCAATGCCTCGAACTGGCGTTTGACGGCGCGGATGCGGCGCATGGCCTGTGGGTCGGCGCGAAAGGAGGGGATTTCCTCGGTTATGTCGGCGCGACTGGCCAGAACGCGGGTGTGATCAGGCAGGTATGATTTGCTGCGCGTTTCCCATTCGGGGTAGGTGAACACGCCGGACAGCCGTTCGCGGTCCACGTCCTCGGGTGCCAGATCAAGGTGCAGTTTCAGACGGGTTGCGGGGGCTTTGGATATTTGCCCCAGCCCGATTTCGTCCTGATCATCGGCGGCCTTTTTGGCGTTGTCGTATTCGTCGTCCTCGACCTTGCGGTTCAGATTCAGGAATTCGGCCCATGACAGGATGGTTTCAAAATTGAACAGGGTCAGGCTGTCTTTGCGTTCGGCCTGATCGGCCTTGTGGCGCTTGGCCTTTTTCACCACCTCGCTGCCTTCTTCAGGCGGGCGGCCATCGGTGGCGCGGGTTTCGGCCTCGCTCGGGGCGCTGAATTCGACGGCGCGCAGGGCGGGCCACAGGGGCACGGGATGGAACGGGCGGTAACCGCGCGGGGCGGCAATGGTTGCGGGATCGTCCAGTGCCGATAGCAAGGTGGGCGCGTTATCTTCGCCCAGCATATGGCGGATCAGCGCTTCGATCTCGGCCTCTCGGGCGGGCAGGTTGGGGCGGTTGCGGCTACGCAGGGCAAACTGGCACAGTGCGGAATAAAGCGGGCGCAGGCCGGGGGCCTGTTCCAGCGTGGATTGTGTCATCTGGCGCGCGGCGGCAATGGCCAGCAGATCGGCGCGCAAAGGATCGGGATCGTCGCGCCGCGCCGGAGCGTGGGCGGCGCAAGCCGTCAACCACAGATACAATGCGGCGTTGGCTTCGCGGTTGGGGAAATGGGCAATGCTGTCGGGCAGGCGCAGGGCCTCGCCATCAAATGTGGCGTGGGCGATGCGTTCCACATCGGTGCCCAGACGGCGGCGGAACGACAGGCGATGGCGGCTGATTTCAACCGGCACCGGCCTGATTTCAACCGAAGGATCGCCCCCCAGCCCGCGGAAAAATATTGCCAGCCGCCCCTCAACCTCGGAGAGGTTGACCGTGGCCCCCTGATGCTGAATTGGCGCATCAAGACGGCTGGCGAAGGAATGCCATAGTTTCCCGACAGTTTCTTCGGGTTCCCATGGATCCAGTTCAACCTTGGTCATGCCATGCCTCACCCAAAGACGGCAGTTACAAGGTCTAGGAGCCCACGTTTCACATCCTCTTCATCTGTCAAAGGTTCTATCATTGCCGCCAGAACGGCGCGTTCCAGCGACATGCCCTGCTGCACCAGCGTGGCGGCGTAAACGATCAGGCGGGTTGAAACGCCTTCTTCCAGATCCTGTCCCTTTAGTGCGCGCAGCTTGCCGGCCAGACGCACCAGCCCTTGCACGCGCTCCTTGTCCAGACCGCTTTCGCGCATCACCACTTCGGCTTCCAATTCGGGTGTGGGGAAATCGAATTCCAGCGACAGGAACCGCTGTCGGGTCGAGGGTTTCAGGGTTTTCAGGATATTCTGGTAACCGGGGTTATAGGACGCCACCAGCATAAAGCCGTCGGCGGCCTCGATCTCCTCGCTGGTGCGGTCTATCGGCAGGATGCGCCGATCGTCGGTCAGCGGGTGCAACACCACGGTGACGTCCTTGCGGGCCTCGACCACTTCGTCGAGGTAACAAATCGCCCCTTCGCGCACGGCGCGGGTCAGAGGGCCATCGACCCAGACGGTTTCGCCACCCTTTAGCAGGTAGCGGCCAATCAGGTCGGCGGCGGAAAGATCATCGTGACAGGCCACGGTATATAGTGGCCGGTTCAGTTCAGCGGCCATATGGGCCACGAAACGGGTTTTGCCACAGCCGGTCGGCCCTTTCAGCAAGAGGGGCAGGCTGTTTGCGTGGGCGGCGCGGAAAATCTCGCACTCGTCCCCTTGAGGCAGGTAGAAGGGGGCATCTGCCGCCCCCTTCAGGTTTTTTGTGCCATCCATTGGCATCTACTCGGCCGGAGTGGCGTCGGCGCCACGGCTGATCAGTTCCTTGCGCGGCACAAGAACCGCGTAAAGGTACAACAACACGCCCAGAACCACGGCGACACCGGCACCGAACCGCATCCAGTAGAACACGGCCAGCGTATCCTGAACGTCCATGTAATAGTCGCCAATGACCCGTTGCATGTGCGCCTGCACAGTGCCTGCGAAGGTTAACGAGAATGTCATGAACACCATGCCGCCCGACATCAGCCAGAACGACGCCATGTTCAGCACCTGATTATACGGATCGCGTTTTAGCAGGATCGGCATAGCATAGGTGAACATCGCAAGGTTCAGCGATACATAGGCCCCAAAGAAGGCAAGGTGACCATGCGCGGCTGTGATTTGCGTGCCGTGGGTATAGTAGTTTACCCCGTGCAACGTGTGCAGGAAGCCCCAGACACCGGCACCAAAGAACGCCATCACCGCACAGCCCAATGACCACAGTAAAGCAGCTTTGTTCGGATGGTCACGGCGACCTTTCCAGACCATGATGAAAGCAAAGCTCATCATGGCAAAGAACGGGATGACTTCCAGCGACGAGAAGATCGAGCCGATCCACTGCCAATATCCCGGTGTGCCGATCCAGTAGTAGTGGTGCCCTGTGCCCAGCAAGCCGGAAAACAGAGCCGTGGCAACAATGATATACAACCACTTTTCGACCACTTCGCGGTCAACGCCGGTCAGTTTCAGCATCAGGAAGGCCAGAATCGAGGCCATGATCAACTCCCAGACACCTTCAACCCACAGGTGGATCACATACCACCAGTATTCTTTGTCCAGCGCCAGGTTTTCCGGGTTATAGAAAGCAAACAGGAACAGCAGTGCCAGCGCCCAGAGGCCCAGCAGCAGGATGTTGCTGATCGCAGTCTTTTTGCCCTTCAGCACCGTCATGGTGACGTTGAACAAGAAGATAAGTGCCGCAACTACGATACCGGCTTTGACCCATATCGGCTGTTCAAGGAACTCGCGTCCCTCTTTGCCCAGCAGCCAGTTTCCTTCAAACAGGTTGAAGGTGTAAGTCAGCACAACGCCGGTTGTACCCAGCACCAGAATAAGCAGTTGCAAATAGGCCAGCTTTGGCGAATAGATTTCGTTTTCGCTTTCTTCCGGAATGATAAAGTAGGCAGCGCCGAAAAAGCCGGTCAGCAGCCACACCACAAGCGAATTGGTGTGCAGCATACGGATAATGTTGAACGGCATCAGTTCCGACAGTGTGTTTGGCGAAACATAGATCCACCCTGCCAATAGCCCCATCGAGACCTGCACCAGAAACAGCGCCATCGCGACGAGGAAATAGATCAGAGCGATTTTTTGAGTTTGATATTTCATCGGTTCATCCTTTCCTCAACCTGCGTCCGTGGGCGGCCAGCCCTGTGTGTCGATGGTGTTGGTCCACAACAGGAAATCACTCAGGTTGCGGATTTCTTCATCGGTCAGGTTGAATTGCGGCATCTGGCGGCGGCCTTCGATGCCCGAAGGTTGGGCCTCCATCCAGCTTTTTAGAGTGTCGAAGGCATCATCAGGATTATCCTGAACACCCCATCGGGTCATTACATTGCCCAGTTCCGGGGCGAAATAGGCACCTTCTCCCAGAATTGTATGGCAATCAATGCAGCCTTTACGCTCCCACACACGTTTGCCCGCCACCACGCTGGCTGTCAGCGTTTCGGCATTGGTTGATTTGGTAACGATGTATCTACGGCTTTGATAGGTAAGCAGCAAAAAGATAACTAGGAAAAACAGGGACCCGCCATAAAATATGTTCCGGGCCATGCTCTTGGTCATGACTTCACGCATTGCGTCCTCCTTTGCGGAGTCGTTGAGGGTAACGGTAATGTGAGTGAGTTTGAAAAAACTGTCCTTGACAAAAGTCAAGGCGATTAAAGTTGGAATCAGTTACCTTTAATAGTGCCTCACCAGCGGAATTTTCGGACTCTATGGAGGACTAGATAATGAACACCCAGACAAGACACTGGAAAGCGGCGTTGCTTGCAAGCGCTGCTTTTTTTGTTGCCGTGCCCTATTCCGGCGCGATGGCACAAGGCTATGATCCCGAGGCAAATACGCTTGCCAAACTAGGGGTCGAGGTTGAAGGGATGAGCCCCGACCAACCAATTTTGAGCGCGGAAGAGTTCGAAAAAGGCAAAGCAATTTTCTTCCAGCGTTGCGCTGGTTGTCACGGTGTTTTGCGTAAAGGGGCGACAGGCCCGGCGCTGACCACCGATGTGACCCACGATTTGGGATACGAGGGCGCGCATGACTTTATCACTTATGGTTCCCCTGCCGGTATGCCCAATTGGGGCACATCAGGCGATTTGACCGAAGACGAAGTCAAGCTGATGGCGCGTTATGTTATGGTCGAGCCACCCCAACCGCCAGAATTCGGGATGCCTGAAATCAAGGATAGCTGGAAAGTTCTGATCGCACCGGCTGATCGCCCAACCAAGAAGATGAACGATCTGGATATCGACAACCTGTTTTCGGTTACTTTACGCGATGCCGGTGAAATTGCTCTGATCGATGGCTCAACTTACAAGATCGTCACAGTTATCAAAACAGGGTATGCGGTTCACATCAGCCGGATTTCTGCCTCGGGCCGTTATCTGTATGTGATTGGCCGCGATGCCAAGATCAATATGATCGACCTGTGGATGGAAGTTCCCGAAACCGTTGCCGAAGTCAAAATCGGGGCCGAAGCACGTTCGGTCGAGACATCTAAATTCCCCGGTTACGAAGACAAGTTCGCAATCGCCGGTGCCTACTGGCCGCCGCAATATGTGATTATGGATGGGGATACGCTAGAGCCACTGAAAGTGGAATCCACCCGTGGCATGACCTATGACACACAGGAATACCATCCGGAACCTCGTGTAGCCTCGATCGTCGCTTCGCACTTCAAGCCGGAATTTGTGGTCAACGTCAAGGAAACCGGCAAGGTTCTGATGATCGACTATTCCGACATTGAAAACCTGAACGTGACCGAGATCGAAGCCGAACGGTTCCTGCATGATGGCGGGTTTGACAGCACAGGGCGCTATTTCCTTGTTGCCGCGAATGCGCGTGACAAGGTTGCAGTCATCGACACCAAGGAAGACAAGCTGGTCGCCCTTTTGGAAACCGGCGGAGTCAAGCCACATCCGGGCCGCGGTGCAAATATTGTGCATCCGAAATATGGTCCTGTTTGGGTGACATCACACCTTGGGGATGAAACCCTGTCGTTGATCGGCACCGATCCCGATGGGCATCCTGATCAGGCATGGAAAGTCGTGCAAATGCTGGACGGTCTGGGCGGCGGTGCACTGTTCGTGAAATCCAACCCGCATTCTGATCACCTGTATGTGGATGCGCCGCTGAACCCGGATCCCGATTTGTCCGGCTCGGTTGCTGTCTTCAACATCAGTGATCTGGATCAGGAAGAACCAACATTCAAAACCCTTCCGATTGCCAAATGGGCTGACATCAAAGAAGGCCAGCCTCGCGTTGTTCAAGGTGAATACAACGAAGCAGGTGATGAAATCTGGTTCTCGGTCTGGAATGCCAAAGACAAGGAATCGGCCATCGTCGTGGTTGATGACAAAACACTTGAGCTGAAACATGTGATCAAAGACCCGCGTCTGATCACACCGACCGGCAAATTCAACGTCTACAATACCCGTAACGACGTTTACTAAACACTTTCGGAGGGGGCCGGTTTTCGGCCCTCTCCCCCTCTTGGTTTTTCACAGCCTTGCAAGAGCGGAGCGCGCGTATGTCATTTCCTGCAACTGTCTATCTGGTTGGCGCAGGGCCGGGGGATCCCGACCTGTTGACCATCAAGGCACTGCGCCTGATCCGCATGGCGGATGTGGTGGTATACGACCGGCTGGTGTCAAAGGAAATCATGGCGCTGGTGCCGGATAGGGCCTCGCTGATCTCGGTCGGGAAAGCACCGCAACACCACACCGTTCCACAAGACCGCATTAACGAAATTCTGGCCGAGCAGGCGCTCGCAGGCCGTATGGTCTTGCGCCTGAAAGGAGGCGATCCGCTGATATTCGGGCGTGGCTCCGAGGAGGCCGCCTATCTGAGCGCCCAGGGCATCCCCGTCGGATATGTACCCGGCATCACGGCGGCACAGGGCGCATCCGCCACCACCGGCATTCCACTGACCCATCGCGGTGTGGCCGACAGCGTGCGATATGTCACCGGTCACCGCGCCAAAGACAAACCGCTTGATCTGGATTGGGCCAGCCTTGCCGATGCCGACAGCACACTGGTGGTTTACATGGGCGCTGCCAATATTGCCGAAATCAGCCATAATCTGATGTTGTTCGGCCTGTCGCCCGACACCCCCGCGATGGCCATTTCATCGGCTACCACGCCGAATGAAACCCGCCTTGTCACCGATCTGGGGCAGATTGAACAGCAGATCAAACAGGCAAATATGCCTGCGCCGGTACTTTTCGTTATTGGTCAGGTTGTTTCCCTTCGGCCCGCGCAGGCCGTATCGCTGGCGACGCAATACCAACCGGCCGAGGCCGCCCATGCGTAGCCTGCTGCTGTTTCTGATACTGGCCACGCCCGCCAGCGCAGGCGAGGTTTCGGCCACCCGCGCCACAGAACTGCGCCATCTTGTCGAGCAGGATTGCGGTGCCTGCCACGGTATGACCCGCAAGGGTGGCCTTGGCCCCGACATCCGCGCGCAAACGCTGCAAGGGCGCGATGCCGAAGGGCTGGCGCAGATCATCAAGGACGGTATCCCCGATACCGCCATGCCCCCGTGGGGGCCGTTGCTGGCCGATCAGGACATCAACTGGATTGCCGAATATCTGCTAGAGGACACTAAGGAATGAAACGTCTGATTGCATTGCTGATTGCCTTGTTCATTGTCCTGCCTGTGCAGGCCGAAACGGTTTACAAAGCCACGGGTGATCTGGGGCTGGTTGTGGAACGCGCCACGGGGTCTTTGGTGGTGATTGACCGCTCCGAACATGCAGCCATCGGTCATATCGAAGGGCTGGGCGACCTTAGTCATGCCAGCCTTGTCTATTCGCCGGATGAACGGTTCGCTTATGTGTTCGGGCGTGATGGCGGGCTGACCAAGGTCGATATTCTGACGCAAAAGATCGTCAAACGGGTGATGCAGGCCGGCAATTCGATCGGGGGCGCGATTTCGGATGATGGTGCGCTGGTGGCGGTGTCGAATTACGAACCCGGCGGCGTGCGGGTGTTTGATGCCGATACGCTGGAAATGGTGGCCGATATTCCCACAGGGGCCAAAACCATTGGATTGGTCGATATTCCGGGTCGACGGTTTGTATTTACCATGTGGGACACGGGCGAAACATGGATCGCCGATCTGTCGGGCGATCTGAAGCTGACCAAGCTGACCGGCATCGGCAAAAACCCCTATGACGGGCTGGTCACGCCGGACGGGCGCACCTATATCACCGGCCTGTTTGGCGAGGACGGCATGACCGCGATTGACCTGTGGCAAAACCCGCCTGTCCCGCAACATATCCTGCCGCATTACGGCAAAGGCGAAGCCAAACTGCCGGTTTACAAGATGCCCCACCTTGAGGGCTGGGCGCTGGCCGGTGACCGTTTCGTGCTGCCCGCTGTGGGCCATCACGAAGTGCTGTGGGTTGACAGCCGCACATTGAAAGAAGTCGGCCGCACCCAGACCTATGGCCAGCCGGTGTTCGCTGTGGCGCGGCCGGATGGGCGTTATGTCTGGGTGAATTTCGCCCACCCGCTGAATGACCGCGTTCAGGTGATCGACACGCTAACCGGCAAGGTGGTGCAGGAAATTGCCACCGGTCCCGCCACCCTGCACATGGAATTCGCCCCGCGCGGCAACGAGGTATGGATTTCGGTGCGGGATGAAAACAAGGTGAAAATATACGACACCCGCACCTATGAACAGATTGGCGAGATTGACGCCCAAAGCCCCTCGGGCATCTTTTTCACCGCACGCGCGCACCGGACGGGGCTATAGATATGGCTCACACACCCGATCCGGTTGACCAACGCCTGCTTGATGAATGGCAAAGGGACCTCCCACTTGTGTCCCGCCCTTTTGCCAGCATCGGGCAGGTGCTTGGTCTGGCCGAGGATCAGGTGATCACACGCCTTGACCGGTTGAAAGCTGCCGGTGCGATCAGCCGCATTGGCGCCACCATACGCCCCAACACCATTGCCGCCAGCACATTGGCCGCCATCGCGGTGCCGGAAAAACGGCTGGACGAAGTGGCGGCAATTGTCGGTGCCGAAGAGGGCGTGAACCATTCCTATCTGCGCGAACACCGGCTGAACCTGTGGTTTGTCGCCACCGCGCCGGATGACGAGGCGCTAAAGGCATCCCTGAAACGGATCGAAGCACAATGCGGCCTGCCGGTGCACAGTTTCCCCTTGTTGCGGGCGTTCAACATTGATCTGGGGTTCAGTCTGGAAAACCCCAAGGCACACAAACCCGACAGGGGCCTGCGCAAAACCCTGTCGCTCGACGGCATTGACCGGCTGATCATGCAGGCACTGACGCGGGGCTTGCTGCTGGTGTCGCATCCTTTTGCGATGCTGGCCGATGATCTGGGCCTGTCCGAAACCGTGGTGCTGAACCGTATTCGTCGCCTGTCGGATGCTGGATATCTGACCCGTGTCGGCGTGATCCTGCGGCACCGTGCGCTGGGTTGGCGGTCAAACGCAATGGTGGTCTGGCAGGTACCGGTCGAGCGGATTATTCCTGCGGGCGAGGCCCTGGCCGCACTGCCCGGCGTGACGCTGTGTTACCAGCGCCAGACCGTGCCCGATGTCTGGCCCTATACGCTTTACTGCATGATCCACGCCCGCAGCCGGCGCGAGGCAATGGAGACCCTGACCCGCGCCAGCGCACTGCCCGAACTGCAAGGAGTAAAGCACGAAGTTCTGTTTTCCACCCATTGCTTCAAGCAAACCGGCGCAATGATCGCCCACAGCAAGGAGGCGGCGCAATGACGGCTCTGGACGACACCGACCGCCGCATCCTGAACCGGTTGCAAGAGGGGTTTCCGATTTCCCCGCGCCCATTTGCCGATGTGGCCGCCGAACTGGGGCTGGAGGAGGACGACCTGATCACCCGTATTGCCCGCCTGAAAGAAACCCGCCTGATCACCCGTTTCGGCCCCTTTTATGATGCCGCCGCAATGGGCGGGGCGTTCTGCCTGTGTGCGATGCAGGTGCCGGAAGAAGATTTTGACCGCGTCGCCGATCTGGTCAACACCCACCCCGAGGTTGCACATAATTACGAGCGCGACCACGCGCTGAACATGTGGTTCGTGCTGGCTACCGAAACCGAGGCAGGGATTGGCGAGGTGGCAAAACGGATCGAGGCAGAGACTGGCCTGACGGTTTTGCAATTTCCCAAAGAACATGAATTCTTCATCGGCTTTCGGGTGGCAGCATGAGCATTGATGCCACAGACCGCCGGTTGATCAAAGCCACCCAATCCGGCCTGCCTCTGGTGCCTGCACCATATGCCGAAATTGCGGGCAGTCTGGGGCTGGACGAATCCGAGGTAATGCAACGCCTGCAAGCGATGCAAGACAGCGGCGTGATCCGCCGTATTGCCGTTGCCCCCAACCATTACGCGCTGGGCATGACGGCCAACGGTATGACGGTCTGGGACGTTGACGATCCCGCTGCGCTGGACCTTGGTGCGCAAATCGGCGCGCTGGATTTTGTCAGCCATTGCTACCTGCGCCCCCGCGTCCTGCCTGACTGGCCTTATAACCTGTTTGCCATGGTGCATGGTAAAACCCGCGATGAAGTCGCCGCCAAGCGCGCCGAAATCCGCGCCATTTTGGGGGATGCGTTGCGCTCTGACGACATTCTCTATTCCACCCGAATTCTGAAAAAAACCGGCCTGCGGCTGGGGAAAGGTTAGACGATGTTCCGACTGTCCCAATATATGCGCGAGCTGGTTGAGCCAACGCCGGTGCGCAGCCGTCGCGGCACTGGTGCTGTCAAACCCGTGGTGATCTGGAATCTGACGCGCCGTTGCAATCTGAAATGCCGCCATTGTTACACCGTGTCTGCCGATGTGGATTTCCCCGGCGAGTTGTCCGCCGATAAGGCCCGCGATGTGCTGGAAGATCTGGGCAGTATGGGACTGCCCGCGCTGATCCTTTCGGGCGGCGAGCCGCTGTTGCGCGGTGATCTGTTCGATCTGGCCAAACGCGCGCGCGGGCTGGTGCGCTATCTGGCGCTGTCCACCAACGGCACGCAAATTGTCGGGGAAACGGCGGATAAAGTCGCCGAAATCGGCTTTGATTACGTCGGTATCTCGATCGACGGCATTGGCAAAACCAACGACTGGTTTCGCGGGCTGGACGGCGCGTTTGATCAGGCGCTGACTGGTGTGCGTGAATGCAAGAAACGCGGCATCAAGGTGGGCCTGCGGTTTACCATCACCGAGGATAACGCCGAACAATTGCCGCAACTGTTGCAGCTTTGCGAGGACGAGGGGGTGGACAAGTTTTATCTGTCGCATCTGGTTTACGCAGGCCGCGGCGACAAGAACCGTGGCGAGGACACCGCCCACAAGCGCACCCGCGCGGCGATGGATATGCTGATTGAGCGCGCCTGGAACGGGGTGAATGGCGGGGCGCCGCTGGATATTGTCACCGGCAACAATGACGCCGATGCGGTCTATTTCCTGCGCTGGGCCGAGGAACGTTTTAGCGCCGATCAGGTGGCGCATTTGCGCAGCCATCTAATGGCATGGGGCGGTAATTCTTCCGGTGTCGGCGTGGCCAACATCGACACGCAGGGTGATGTGCACCCCGATACCTATTGGTCCGATTACACCGTGGGCAGCGTCAAGGACGCACCATTCTCGCAGCTATGGCAGGGCGATGATAAAATGCTGGCCACCCTGCGCCAGCGCCCGCGTCCGTTAAAGGGGCGTTGCGGGGCCTGCGCCTATAAGGACGTTTGTGGCGGCAACACCCGCATCCGCGCGCTGCAACTAACCGGTGATCCATGGGCCGAGGATCCGGCCTGTTATCTGGGGGCCGAAGAAATCGGTGTATCGGGGGCCGATGCCGACCGCGTAACCGTCACAACATTCCGGGGGAAAAGCCATGATCCGGCGCATGATTTTAGCCAGTAGCCTGTTGTTCGCCGCCCATGCGGCGACTGCCGCACCCGATGCGGTGGCGCTTTACAAAGAACACTGCGCCGCTTGCCACGCAGAAACCCGCCTGGGTGGCACCGGCCCCGCGCTGATTCCGCAAACCCTGCACCGGATGTATGGGCCCAAACTGATCGACGTTATCACCAACGGGCGCGTTGCCACCCAGATGAAGGGCTATGGTGATACGCTGAGTGACGCGGATATTGCTGCCATTGCCGATTACCTGAACACCCCGCTGGCCGAAGTGCCGGATTGGGGGCCGGATGACATCACCGCCAGCCGCCAGATGCGGGCCGATTATACCCCCGTGGATGCGCCGCAATGGTCGTCCGATCCGATGAACATCACGCTGGTGGTGGAAACCGGCGATCACCATGTCAGCGTGCTGGATGGGGATACCTTCGCGGTGCTGGACCGTTTTGCCACCCCCTTTGCCGTGCATGGCGGACCCAAATTCAGCCCCGATGGCCGCTATGTGTTCATCATGTCGCGCGATGGCTGGGTGCAGAAATACGACATCTGGGCGCTGCATGAAGTGGGGCGCGTGCGCGCCGGTGTGAACAGCCGAAATATCGCCATGTCCAAGGATGGTAAGCACCTTGCCGTGGCCAATTACCTGCCGATGACGCTGACTATCCTGTCCACCGATGATCTGACGGTGGAAAAGGTGATGGATGTGGTTGGTCGTGACGGCACGCCGTCGCGTGTGTCTGCTGTCTATCAGGACCCTAAACATGATGCATTTATTCTGGCACTAAAGGACACGCCGGAAATATGGCAAGTGGCGACCGACCCGAACGCCCTGCCGGTGTACGAGGGCTACGTCCATTCGCACGAAAAAGGCATGGTCGAGGCGCTGCCCTCATCAAAAGGGTTGTTCGCCCGCAAACGGATCATGCTGGACGAGCCGCTGGATGATTTTTTCTTCAGCCCCGATTACCGCTTCCTGATCGGTGCGGCGCGGGCCAGTGAAAAGGGTGTGGTGGTTAATATGACCGTCGGGAAGGTGATTGCCACCCTACCGCTGGGCGGGATGCCGCATCTGGGGTCGGGTATATCTTGGATGCGCGATGGTCGCCGCGTGATGGCCACCCCACATCTGAAAGACGCCAGCATTTCGGTGATCGACATGCAGACATGGAAGCTGGTCAAAACCATCAAAACCGACGGCCCCGGCTTTTTCATGCGCAGCCATGAAAATACGCCTTATGTTTGGGCCGATGTATTTTTTGGCCCTCACAAGGACGAAATCCATGTGATCGACAAGCAAACGCTGGAAATCGTCAAAACCCTGAATCCCGCGCCGGGCAAAACTGTGGCGCATGTCGAGTTCACAAAGGATGGCAAATACGCGCTTGTGTCGATCTGGGAAGATGACGGCGCGGTGGTGGTTTATGATGCCGCCACATTGCAAGAGGTCAAACGATTGCCGATGCGCAAACCCTCGGGGAAATACAATGTCTGGAACAAAATCAGCTTTTCGGATGGCACCAGCCACTAAACCGGCGGCGATCATCGTTGCCCACGGGCAGCCGTCCGACCCGGCCCCCGCCGAACAGGCGCTACGCGATGTGGCGGCACGGGTAGCTCAACATCTGCCCCGCTGGACCATCACCAGCGCCACGATGGCGGCCAAAGGGGCGCTGGAACAGGCCTTGGAACAGCATCCGACTGCCGCTATTTACCCCTTGTTCATGGCGGATGGCTGGTTCACCGGCACCGCCCTGCCGGACCGTCTGTTGCAGCATGGGCGCACCGTCCTGCCGCCGCTTGGGCTGGATAAAAACCTGCCGCTGCTGGCGGCTGACATCCTGACCGACCGATTAAATGATCTGGACTGGGACATGCGCGAAACCCGCCTGCTGATTGCTGCCCACGGTGGCCAACACAGCCCCAACCCCGCCCGTGCTGCCCGTCACTTTGCCACCGTTCTGGGCAAGGTCACGCATTTCACCGACATCCGCCTTGGCTTTGTCGAAGAAACACCCCTGCTGACCGAGGCAGCCCAGAACCTTGGCCCACACACTCTGTGCCTGCCGTTCTTTGCCGCCAACGGTCACCATGTGCGCAAAGACATCCCTGCCGCCCTGACCAGCGCCGGATTTGAGGGTATCGTTCTGGGGCCGCTGGGCATTGCCCCGCAAATCCCCGACCTGATCGCGCAATCCCTGCGCCAGAGCCACCGCCAAAAGGACGCCGCTTGAAATGAGCAATAAGCCCCCGCAACCCTCGCTGCTGAAACTGGGTCTTTACCTCTATGTGTTCGTGATGGCCGCGGTGGCAGTCAATCTGTTCATGCTGTCACTGGCATGGCAACGGATAGGCCTGCCGGCCCTGTCGCCCGCCATGTCGGTGCTGATCAGCCTGCCACTGGCCATCCCCGTCACATGGCTTGCTGCCCGCTGGGTCCGCCGTTTGATGGACGAGGCCGACGGGTAATTCCGCCGGTTTTGCAGCGCTTTTCAAAGGGCTATTGCAAAACAGGCCGACAAACCCGCATGATCAGGGCAGTATCAATACCGGAGATTCTTTAATGCGTTTTATCATTCCTGCCTTTCTTGCCCTTGCCGCCTGCACCGAAATCCCGCCTGCTCCACCACTTGATCAGCCTGCCGAGGATACAACGTCTTGCGGGGCTGGCCCTGACAGCAATCTGGTCGGGCAATCGGTTGACGTTTTGGCGGCCATGACATTCCCCGGACCCATGCGGGTAATCCGGCCGGGTATGCTTATAACGCAGGAATATAACATCAAACGCCTTAATCTGGATGTGAACCACAAAGGTATCATCACCCGCGTCTGGTGTGGTTAATCGGGCAACCCCTTAACTCCGTTCAGCACCATATCCGTTACCAGATCGGCATATTCTTCGCGGCTAAGCCCCTTGCCGGGGCGGTGCCACATGTAAAACCAGTTCAGCATACCGAAGACCGTCATCGTGACGGGACGCAGACGGGTTGAATTGGTCAGGGTTTCCGGCGAGGCCTGTTGCAGCGCCTTGCCCATGATCTCGACCAGCCGCCGCTGAAGCGCCAGCAACGGGGTGCGCAGAGTGTCGGGCAGGGTTTCCAGCGCATCGCCCTGCAATTTATGTTCGGCATCGGCGTTGCGGTAGTTTTGCAAAATGGCGTGGATCAGGCGACGCAAGTAATCCGGCCCCGTTTCAACCGCCTCGACGGTTTCCACCAGCGTGGTCAGGTGGCTGTCCAGAATGTCGAACAACAGCGCCTCTTTGCTGTCGTAGTAGTGATAGATCAGCGCCTTGGACACGCCGCAGTGTTTTGCCGCCCCCGTCATCGACGCCCGATCATAGCCATGCGCGGCGAAATAGGCCGCTGCGCCTTTGCGGATGGCGGTCCGTTTTTCGCTGTGATCGCGTGCTATTCCGCGTGGCATCGCTTATCCTTTGGGCCGGTTGTCGATTGTGCGCACCGCCTTGCCCTGACTGCGGGCCACCCCGCCGATTTCGGCCAGTGTTACCCGTGTGGATACCCCGACGTTGCGCTTGATCTTTTTCTGCAATTCGGCGCAGGCGGCGTCACAATCGCCGGCCCCTTCGGCAGCTTCGACATGCACGATCATCTGGTCCATCCGCCCCTCGCGGATCAGTTCAATTTGGAAATGTGGGGACAGGGCGGTGACGGTCATCAGCTGTTCCTCGATCTGGGTCGGGAAGATATTGACGCCGCGCAGAATGATCATGTCATCGGTGCGCCCCGTGATCTTTTCCATCCGCCGCATAGACCGCGCGGTGCCCGGCAGCAAGCGGGTCAGATCGCGGGTGCGGTAGCGGATGATCGGGAAGCCCTCTTTGGTAAGGGATGTGAACACCAATTCGCCCAACTCGCCATCCTCGACCACTTCACCGGTGTCGGGGTTGATGATCTCGGGGTAGAAATGATCCTCCCAAATGTGCAGCCCGTCTTTGGTTTCCACACATTCATTGGCCACACCCGGCCCCATCACCTCGGACAGCCCGTAAATATCGACCGCGTGCATATCGAACGCCTGTTCGATTTCCTCGCGCATGGAATTGGTCCAGGGTTCGGCCCCGAAGATGCCGACATCCAGCGAACTTTCGCGCGGGTCGCGGCCCTGACGGTTATACTCGTCCAGAATGGACAGCATGTAAGACGGTGTGACCATGATGGTCGAGGCGCCGAAATCCTCGATCAGTTTCACCTGCCGTTCGGTCATGCCGCCGGATACGGGCACCACGGTGCAGCCCAGTTTTTCCGCCCCGTAATGTGCGCCCAGCCCACCGGTGAACAGCCCGTAACCATAGGATACATGCACCACGTCCCCGGGTCGCGTGCCGCTGGCCCGAAGCGAGCGCGCAACGACGGTTGCCCACGTGTCAATGTCGCGTTTTGTGTAGCCAACCACCGTCGGCTGGCCGGTGGTGCCGGATGAAGCATGCAAACGGTTGATCTGTTCACGCGGCACGGCAAACATCCCGAAGGGGTAATTGTCGCGCAAGTCCTGTTTCAGGGTGAAAGGAAATTTCGCCAGATCGGACAGGGTTTTCAGATCATCGGGATGCACGCCGGCATCATCAAACGATTTGCGGTAAAACGGTACGTTGTCATAGGCATGACGAAGCGACCATTTCATCCGCTCCAGTTGCAACGCGGCGATTTCATCGCGCGAAGCGATCTCGATCGGTTCCAGATCCTCGCGCCGTGGTGTCAAATCTTTCATCTGTTCGCTCCCTGTTTTCAGACCCGTTCCATGACCAGCGATATGCCTTGGCCAACACCGATGCACATGGTGCACAGGGCGCGGGTCAAACCTTGGTTCTGTAATTCGATTGCAGCTGTCAGCGCCAGCCGTGCGCCGGACATGCCCAGCGGATGGCCCAGCGCAATTGCACCGCCGTTCGGGTTCACATGATCCGCATCATCCGGCAGGCCAAGGCGGCGCAGAACGGCCAGCCCTTGGGCGGCAAAGGCCTCGTTAAGTTCGATCAGGTCAATGTCGGTGATTGACAGCCCCAGCCGTGCCAGCAGCTTTTCACTGGCCGGTGCGGGGCCGATGCCCATGATCCGCGGCTCCACCCCTGCGGTGGCCATGCCGATGATCCGCGCCTTGGGCGTTAGACCGTATTTCGCAATGGCGGCTTCCGACGCGATGATTATCGCGCAAGCGCCGTCATTTACGCCGGATGCATTGCCCGCCGTCACACTGCCGCCGTCGCGAAACGGCGTGCGCAGGCTGGCCAGTTTTTCCAGCGTGGTGGCGCGGGGGTGCTCATCCGTACCCACCACCACATCATCGCCGCGCCGCTGCGGGATTGTCACCGGTACGATTTCCTGTGCCAAACGGCCCGAGGCAATCGCCGCCGCTGCCCGCTCCTGCGAGCGCAGGGCAAAGGCATCCTGATCGGCGCGCGAGATGTTGAATTCTTCGGCCACGTTTTCCGCCGTTTCCGGCATGGAATCCGTGCCGTATTGTGCGGCCAGTGCATTGTTCACGAAACGCCAGCCGATGGTGGTGTCGTAAATCTCGGCCCGCCTTGAAAAGGCGGCGTCGGGTTTGGGCTGAACCAAAGGGGCGCGGCTCATGCTTTCCACACCGCCTGCAATCACCACCTCGGCCTCGCCGCATTTCACTGCCCGCGCGGCCATGCCGACCGCATCAAGGCCCGAGCCGCACAGCCGGTTCACCGTCACTGCAGGTACGTCCACCGGCAACCCGGCCAACAGCACCGACATGCGCGCTACATTGCGGTTATCCTCACCTGCCTGATTGGCGCAACCGGCAATCACTTCGTCTATCGCCATGTCTTTGCCGTCAGTGATGTGGCGTAGCACATGCGCCAACATGTCGTCGGGCCGCACGGATGACAGCGCCCCGCCATAGCGGCCAATCGGGGTGCGGATACCTTCGCAAATATAGGCTTCGGTCATGTTGTCTCCTCGAAATGCTGGCCTTTGATCTGGCGTGATCCGCCGCGAAATTCTGCTACCACACGCCCGTCGGGGGCGGTGACCGATACGTCATAGATACCCGATCGCCCGCTTAACGCCACTTCGCGCGCCGTGGCAGTCAGGCGTTCGCCCAACTGGCCGGGGGACAGGTAGGTGATTGAATTCTGTTGCGCCACCACCTGCCGGTTATAACTGTTGCAGGCAAAGGCAAAGGCGCTGTCAGCCAGCGCATAGATGATCCCGCCGTGGCATATCCCGTGGCCGTTCAGATGCTGCGGCCCGATTTCCAGCGACATCACCGCCGCACCCGGCGCCACATGATCCAGCGACATGCCCAGCCATTGCGATGCCCCGTCATCGGCCCACATCGCAGCGGCGCTTTTCTCGGCGCGTTCCTGTGGTGTCATGTTGCGCGTCCTCCCTGCCTGTCAACTTGCATAAAACCGACCGTGCGGTCAATAGTGTTGTATTGCGCGGGCGAATCTGTAAGTTGGTCCGCGTTGGACAAGGAGAATTCGATGCTAGAGCCACACAGCTATGCCGCCGGTCAATGGGTTGCCCCTGCACAGGATGCCGCGATTCTGAACAGCCCCGTCACGGGTGCGGCCATTGCGCGGGCAGGTGGCACGGCGCTGGATTTTCAGGGGATGATCGACTGGGCCACCTCAAAGGGCGGTCCTGCACTGCGGGCAATGACCTTCCATGAACGCGCCAAGATGCTGAAGGCATTGGCGATGTATATCGATGGCCGCAAGGAAGAGATCTACGCCCTGAACCCGCTGACCGGTGCCACCCGCAAGGACGGCTGGATCGACATTGACGGCGGCATTGGCACGTTGTTCGTTTTTGCGTCAAAAGGACGGCGCGAAATGCCCGATGGCCACGTCTATCTGGATGGCGGGATCGAGCAGCTATCGCGGGGCGGCACCTTTCTGGGCCAACACATCGCCCTGCCGCTGCACGGGGTTGCGGTGCATATCAATGCCTTCAATTTCCCCGTCTGGGGGATGCTGGAAAAACTGGCGCCTGCCCTGTTGGCCGGTGTGCCCTGCATCGTCAAACCCGCCACCCAAACCAGTTTCCTGACCGAAGCCTGCGTGCGCATCATGATGGACAGCGGGCTGCTGCCCGAGGGGGCAGTGCAACTGATCGTCGGGCGCACCGGCGATCTGCTCTCGCGGCTGGGGCCGCAGGATGTGGTCAGTTTTACCGGGTCCGCCCGCACCGCGCTTGCGCTGCGCTCCATGCCTAACATCATCGAAAACGGCACACGGTTCATTGCCGAACAGGATAGTCTGAATGCCTCGATCATGGGTCTGGATGTGACGCCGGAAAGCCCCGAATTCGATCTGTTCATTCGCGAGGTCACCACGGAACTGACCACCAAGGCTGGCCAGAAATGCACCGCCATCCGCCGGATGATCGTGCCGGATGCAATGATGGATCCGGTGATCGTGGCGCTATCGGCGCGGCTGGATAAAACCACCATTGGCGACCCCGAAGCAGAGGGCGTGCGCATGGGCGCGCTGGTGTCGGCCACGCAAAAGGCCGACGTGCTGGAGATGGCGGCGCTGATCGGCACCGAATCCACGCGGGTTTATGGCGACCCTGACAATTTCGATACCCAAGGGGCAGACCCCACTCACGGATTTCTGCCGCCGATGCTGTTTCGCTGCGACGATCCTGACGCAGCGAAACAGGTTCATGCGACCGAGGCTTTTGGCCCCGTGTCCACCATCCTGCCTTATCGCGACACCGCCCATGCGGCCGCTTTGGCGAACCGCGGGCAGGGCAGCCTTGTGGCGTCGGTTATCACCAATGATCCGCAAATCGCCCGCGACATCACGCTGGCCAGCGCGCATTGGCATGGTCGGCTGTATTTCAATAACCGGACTTCGGCGAAAGAGGCCACCGGCCACGGCTCACCCTTGCCACATATGACCCACGGTGGGCCGGGTCGTGCGGGCGGGGGCGAGGAAATGGGTGGTATCCGCGGCGTGCTACACTACATGCAGCGCACCGCCATTCAGGGCAGCCCCGATATTCTGACCGCGATTGGCGGGGTCTGGGTGCCGGGGGCGGAAGAAAAGGCAGGGCCGTGTCATCCGTTCCAGCGCACTTTCCATGAAATCGAAATCGGGGAAACCATCACAACCGACCCCCGCAAGGTGACGCTTGAGGATATCGAGCATTTCGCCCATTTCACTGGCGATACATTCTATGCCCACATGGACGAGGACGCCGCCAAGGCCAACCCGTTCTTCCCCGGACGTGTCGCGCATGGCTATCTGCTGTTGTCCTTTGCCGCCGGTCTGTTCGTGCAGCCCGATCCGGGGCCGGTGCTGGCCAATACCGGTCTGAACGCGCTGACATTCCAGCAACCGGTCAGTCCTGATGATGAAATCCACGTTCGCCTGACGGCCAAACGCAAGACCCGCCGCACCGATGAATACGGCGAAGTGCGCTGGAACGCGACATTGTATAATCAACACGGTGAACAGGTTGCCGAATATGAGCTTTTGACGATGGTGGCCTATTCCCGCTAAACAGCGGGGAATGGATCCGATTGAACCCCTGATAAACGCCTTTCATGCCGAGGGCCGCCCGCGCGTCTGGTCGCTGGTTGTGACCATATTCGGTGACGCGGTGCTGCACCGTGGCGGGCGCATCGCGACATTGCGATTGCAGGAACTGCTGGAACGGGTGGGGATCGAGGCGGGTGCCCTGCGAACGGCCCTGTCGCGGTTGACCAGCGATGGCTGGGTGCAGCGGGATCGTGAGGGGCGCAACAGTTTTTACCGGCTTAGCAAAAGCGGTCAGGCGGAAATCACACAGGCCGCCATTGATATCTACGCAGCCCCACGGGAAGGCAAGGTGGAACAATGGGTGATGGCTAGGGGTAAGGCCGCACCTGCCAAGGGTATTTCTGTCGCCCCCCATCTGTGGCTAATACCGGCTGATCGGGCGCCTGAAATGCCCGATCATATTTGCCTCGCGGGCGCGCTGACCTCGTTTCCTCAAGCGTCTGCGGAACGGGTTTTGACACCGGATCACCGTGCGGCGTTGGAAGCTTTGGAGGCGGATGTGAATGCGCTGAAAGGGGTGATGCTGACCCCGTTGGATGCGATGGCCGCACGTATGTTGCTGATCCACCGCTGGCGCCGGATCGTGTTGCGCTATCCTGATGTTCCAGCGGAACTGATGCCTGCGGATGCTGAAATCCCGAACCCGCGCAAAATGGTTGCGGATGCTTACGGCGCATTGGTTCCAGCCTCGGAAAACTGGCTGGGGAGCGGGGACGAAACCACGCCCCCCGATAGCTACGGGTTTTCCAGCCGCTTTCAATAACGCAAATCCAATCCAGTTGAGTTCACCCGACAATCCGAACGTATTTGCAGTCGCAAACGTTGCCTCGGATTGTCAGGTGAATATTCGAATCCATTAAATTGGATGTGCGCTTAAGCAAAAACCCCGCCCATTTTCAGGACAGGGTTTTACTGCGAAAGCCGCGCCAGCACCACGAGTTGATGGGGGCAATGAATCTGCAACACTGGCGCGGCATTTCGCTATAAAGTTGTTATTACCCTTAAATCAGGCAACCCAAAGGAAATGATTGGGCAATAGTGGGGCAGGCTTGATTTTCCTGCGCTCACGGGCCAAAGTTTCCTTATGGACGCCCCGACACCTTTTTCCCGCGCCCCGCAACAGGTGGCTTTTGACCGCAAGGAACTGGGCGTGATTCTGTCGCTATACGGACGGATGGTGGCCGCAGGGGAATGGCGCGATTACGGCATTTCGTGTCTGCGTGAACTGGCGGTGTTCTCGGTATTCCGGCGAACGGCGGAACACCCGCTATACCGGATCGAAAAGCGCCCAAAGCTGCGGCACAAACAAGGGATGTATGCGGTTGTCGGAATGGACGGGCGTATTCTGAAACGTGGTGCTGATCTGAAAACTGTTTTGGCGGTGCTGGAAAAGAAGCTGATCCGCGCGGTTACCTGAAACGCCGCCGGCCTGTCACCGGCCCGTCGCCTTGTGCCATGATCCGCTCAATTGCCTGATCCAGTGGCTCGTCCACCACAGCCATATGATATGCGTTGGCGTGCAGCAGGGTGTTTTCATCACGGATCAGGCCCACATGCCCTTTCCAGAAAAACAAATCACCCCGTTGCGGTTTCACATTGTCGCCAATCGCCACGCCAACGCTGGCCTGTTGCATGTCGGCATCGCCCGGGCAACCCACCCCGCAGGCCAGCAAAGCCACCTGCACCAGACCGGAACAATCCAGCCCCCAGATGCTGTTTCCGCCCCATAGGTAAGGCACACCCATGAAACGTTCGGCCACCTCGATAGGGTCGTCAAACAGCTGGTCAATAGGTGCGATATGCGGGCACGGGACAAAGCCGCCGCTGGCCAGTTCGGCAAAGCGATCATCCTCGGTCGCAACCTCCAACTGCGAGCCGAAGCTGAGGGCGGTTATGGCTTCGGATTTGAAGCCGGGTTCGGGGTAGATATGCGAGCTGCGTGCGGAAACGAAATGCGTGGGTTTGCGCCGTGTTTCCAGATCAGCAAGGCGCAGATACCCCGCATAACCGTCTTTTTGCGCACAGCCATATGCCCAGTCCCCGCGCACCTCGACCACGCGGAAATCTTCGCCAAAGATCATCTGGCGGTCGCGTTTCCCATCCGGCGCGGCCCGCAGATCGGCAACGGATTTGGCTACGCGCATCACCTCGCCACTGCCGCGCAATTCTTCTGGCAAGGTCCGTCGATCACTCATAGGTTCAGCACCCTTGGCAGGGCCTCAAGGATCGCCCGCGCGCCCTGTCCGGTGCCCCCTTTGGGGCGGGCAGGGGCGGCGCTGGGTTGCCAGCCGTAAATATCGAAATGCACATAACGCGGGGTTTGATCGACAAAGCGGCGCAGGAACAACGCGGCGGTAATGGATCCGGCGAACCCCCCGCTGGGCGCGTTGTCCAGATCGGCGATACCGGGTTCGATCATGGCTTCGTATGGGGTCCAGAACGGCATCCGCCACAGCGGATCGGCCACCGCCGCACCACTGTCGGCCAGCGTCGCAGCCATGCTGTCATCATCGGTGTAATAGGGGGCAAGGTCCGGTCCCACGGCCACCCGTGCCGCACCGGTCAATGTGGCCATCGAGATCAGGCAGTCCGGTGTTTCTTCGTCTGCCAGTGCCAGTGCATCGGCCAGCACCAGCCGCCCTTCGGCGTCGGTGTTGTTTACTTCGACAGTCAGCCCCTTGCGCGAGGTCAGGATGTCTTGCGGTCGGAATGCCGAACCATTGATGGCGTTTTCTACCGCAGGCACCAACACCCGCAGGCGCAGTTTCAGACCCAGTGTCATGATCATATGCGCCAGCCCCATCACCGTGGCTGCCCCGCCCATATCCTTTTTCATCAGCCCCATCGAACTGCCCGGCTTGATATTCAGCCCGCCGGTGTCAAAACACACACCCTTGCCCACCAGCGTCAGCGTTGGCCCCGTATCGCCCCAGCGCATATCCAGTAGACGCGGGGCACGGTCGGACGCGCGGCCAACGGCATGGATCATCGGCAGGTTTTGCGTGAGCAAATCATCCCCTATGATTACCTGCGTCATGGCCCCGTGTTCTGCTGCCAGCGCCAAAAACGCATCTTCCAGTTCCTGTGGTCCCATGTCGGAAGCCGGCGTATTGATCAGATCGCGGGTTAATACTTCGCCTGCCGCAATCGCCTCGATCCGTGCGGCGTCAATACTCTTCGGCACCTTCAAACGCACTGCGTTTGGCTTTTGCTGGCGATAGCGGTTGAACCGGTAACTGGACAGCAACCAGCCCAGCGCCGCCTCTTCCAGCGCGGCCCCCTCCAGACCGGAATCAATGTGATACGTCCCCGCAGGCAGGGCCGCCGCAGCCTTGGCCAGATGGAACCGTCCACGTGCCCGCGTTGAAGGTCTTCCATAGCCCACCGCGACCATCATAACGGCACCGGTTTCATCAGGAACCGGACAAACCTCGCCCAAACCCGCTGCAAACCCGTTGGTTTTCAACCATGCCGCTACCGGCGCAGATTGATTGGCCACCCAATCTTCAAGCGCCCCGGCTTCGATTATACAAAGCGGGATCGATGGGGTTTCTTCTTTGGCAAATTTAACAGACATTTGTTGCGGCCTTTATTGGTTATGTGGTTAACCAATACCCTAGCTGCTATACGCGCATCTGCAAGTTTCAAAAGAAAATAGCCTCACAGAAGAATTCCTTTGAGCATTTCTTCATAAAACTTCAATTCTGGCCGACGCTTAAAACTACTGTACCCACCACCAATAACAGTCCGTGGGTCTACGCCGTTTTTGATTAAATAATACTCTCCAATTAGAGCTGCTTGTGCCTCGTGGCGCAAGTCAAGAAATTTATAGTACCCTAACCTAAGTAGCATCATATAATTATAGTTAATAGTGGCAGTTGGTGTCCCATCATCGCCGGTCACTATACGCTTCATCATAGCTTTTAACTTTTCCAGCGTTCCAAATAACGCCTTGAATTCTGGAATGCCAACTCGCCACATGTAATCTGACATGCGTTCGCCCATATGCGGTGGTTTTTCGTTCGCAGACATTCTTTTCCCAATGTCAGGTTTGGCGGGTGCAACTTCGCTGACCCACTTATAATTTACGAATGTATCAACCGGTCCACCATTATAAATTGGATCGTAAAGCTTATTCTCAATAAATGCCCGCTTATCCATCCCAACTTTTTTTGCATTTTCCGAAGCTCTAGTCTCCAAGTAGCTAATTTCAGTTTTTTTCTTCTCTAAATATTTCGTAGCAGCTGAATATCCATGTCTTTTTTCTACATTTCTGGTTTCCTCAAAGAGAGTGGCTTCAATTTCTTTTATGCGGTTTTTCGCCGCAACCTCTCCCGATTTAAACCAACCATCCATCTCATCTTGGCCACTTGTAATGTGGTTTTGATACTGCCATACATGCGCGCATTCGTGAATAAACGTGCTTCTTTTATGCATATCACCACATGTTGATAGGTCCGCTGCATATTTGCCACCTAGCAGATGTACCCGATTGTGGTGAGCGAATGAACGTGTTTCTTCTGGGTGTTTTCGATCATAGTTCACGATCACTAATGAACTGCACTTTAATTTCCCTCGAAACACACTGAACAGCATTTCGTGTTCGCCAGTTGTAGCTCTACGCTTAATTCTATCACTCATAGTTTCATTGTACCCATTACTACCAAAATAACATTCATCAAATGATGGCGATATGATTATCCCCTGTGAATTAAACTCTCATGGCGTCAAATGACAATACTAAATTCAACTTACCTTCGAGGGCGGGGCAGTCTGGGGTAATCCCCCCGAAAATTAGTGGTGTTCACAAGTAGAATTTTCTCGGCATAATATCTGAGGAGATTTTGATGAAGAACAAACGATACAGTGACGCGCAGATCATGGGTATTTTGAAGCAGGCCGAAAGCGGTGTGCCGGTGTCCGATC
>WFNH01000098.1 GCA_015488685.1 Marinosulfonomonas sp. | reverse complement strand
GATCGGACACCGGCACACCGCTTTCGGCCTGCTTCAAAATACCCATGATCTGCGCGTCACTGTATCGTTTGTTCTTCATCAAAATCTCCTCAGATATTATGCCGAGAAAATTCTACTTGTGAACACCACTAATTTTCGGGGGGATTACCCCGGGCTACATGTTCAGCAACTGCTGGATCACTTTCTCCGATAGCAGCCGCAATAATCACTTCTGCCAATGTCGTCGCACCATTATCAATAACCCGTGCTATCGCTCCGGTAGTAGCAAGAACAAAATTCAAGACGCAAACAGGTATTCCTCGCTCACTCTCGGATAATTTTCCAAGTTATGGCAAATACAGGAAAATTACTTGGCGATAGCATCCCAAGCATTTGATGCTATTTTTTTCAACTTATCATATAACTCGTCGGAAATGATTTCCTGCATCATGTAATCTCGTGTAATAGGACCGTTGCCAATTTGAACTGTAACATCGTACCCAGCTTCGCCCATTGACAAAAGCCTGAAGCCTCTCCGCATAAGCCAACTGGTGCCCTTTATGGCTTTGCGTAGTGAACGCTTCCCTATCATTTCAGCCAACCCCTGACCTGGAAGGTTTCCGGATTTTATTACGATATAATAAAGTGCCCCCCAACTTTCTTCTCCTGCCCGTCCACCGTTACCAACTTCCAATCGGTATGTTGCAGAGGAGCCAGGTGGACCAACATAGAAGGAAGACACCTGTTTTTGCCGGTTTGCATTGCTATGGTAGACATAAAGGACACCCGGGGGCAAAGCGAGGCCAGAGCCGAGAGTGCGGACATTAAACTGTGCTGTAACTGTTTCGCCTCGGGTAATTACAGTCGCCGTTCCAACAGCATAGTTCTTTATATCACGCAACTGGATTCCATCCGCGTCGCGTCCTGTGCCGCCAACGGCGCGCTCCGCCAGGAATTCTTCCCAATCAGATACTTTGGAAAAGTCGAAATCCGTTTTAGAAAGAAAGGCTTCAAGCTCTTCAGGCATAAAATCAGCCATTTATTCCCCCTTTAAAGTGGTCTGTGTTGCAAGAAAATCTGCAGCTTTCGGGTAGGAACGGGCTAAAACTTTCAAAGACTCGCCGTCTAGTGTAATTATTCCTTTCTGCTGGATCAGCCGAACCAAATCATTCGAAACCGCCGGTTCCGCCAAGACACTGAAATTGGAACCAAAGCATGGTTCTTCAAACCTTGAAGGATCGCCTGTGATGCGGTTTACTTGTAGAGTGCTTGAGCAGGTCGTATCCAGCAATCCAGCTCGGCGCAAAGCCAGTATCCAGTCGAAAGAAATTTTACACGTATTGACTATATCGGCAAGGGTTACATCCCCTCCTGCCAAACGCAGCTTGTCAGCAAGGCCAACACGTGTTGGGCAAATGGTTTTGTCCTCTGTACAATCAATGTTCTTGCAAGCACTCAAAAACTGCGCCGCATTTTCGGGAGATTGCCAAAGAGGCAAAACATGAAGGGTCGCGGCATTATTCGCCGTTGCCGGATCGAAAATTGTGCGGACAAAATCGGCAACCTCTCCTTCCTCAAGCATGTCAAGGATTGCCGGGTCAGACATGAAAAAGCCGCGATCACCTTGCGTGACAGCAGATTCTATTACCGCATCCACATTTTCTGGTTGTGACACATGATTATAGGCCAGTGACGGATAATTTAGATCAAAGGCAGTACGTACCGGTGCCTCACTCTGTGCAACATAAACTGCGGCACAATTTCGATCTAACATAGCAGCCAGTTCCAGCGGGACATCCCGGGCAATTCCATCTACAGTTCGGTCACAAATAAAACCTTCGTTTTTGTTCACTTCTGCAAACCAGTACCAAATTCCTCCGCCTATCCCGAAAGAAGCAAGCAATACGATACCCAGAATACGTGACATAAGCTGTTTCCTTAATTCAAATCAATCTTGTTTGCACTTAGCTTAATATGTGTTCCAACCAGCTCTATTTCTCCATCACTTTTCAGGATCAAGCGTGACGCCCCGCACCGCAAATCAATTTCCTTACTGACATGCATATAGCGCCCGCCACCAACGGTCTCATACGAATCCGCCCCAGTCGTTTCTGTTTTTCTTGCCCCGACATTTAGCTGATATTCTGTGCCTACTGCCATTATACAACTATCACCGATACGCGATGTCGATTGTGACCCAATTGCTTCGGTTCGGGATTGTGCAACAATCAGCTTATAATGCCCCCGGCTTGCATCCGGAGCACCAGGGATTGTTATTTTATAGGCCAATTGGAGAGGCCCGTCATCATACGGAGGCATTGGTTTAGGGGCATTCAGGCTTACGTCAGGGACGCCAATAGCTGTGACCACATTTCCACCAATTTGAAAATTGAAGTCTTTCCCAATTTCGGAATACTTACTGTTTCCAATGGATTCTACTTCACTTACATCCACGCGCTTCGCCCGGTTGTTTTGAATGTGTATCTCATTATCTTTTTCAGCATGTAAATAGATGCGTTCTTTGTCTTTCTCATCTTCAAACGTAAACTCGTTAAATCCGCGCCCCTGATGGGTTTCGGTCCTGAACGTGCTCCTCGTCTTATGCGCAGGCAGCGGATACGGCGCCTTGTTTCGTCCATTATACACACAGCCTGTCACGATCGGCTTGTCGGGATCACCCTCGAGGAACTCGACGATCACCTCCATGCCGATGCGCGGGATCACCATGCCGCCCCAGCCTTGCGAGGCCCAGTTCTGCGACACCCGGCAGCGCATCGAGAACGCCTTTTCAAGGTCCCAGTGGAAATGCACCAATATCCGCCCGTGCTCGTCGCAGTCGATCTCGCCCTCGCCAACCACAACAGCCGTTTGCGGGCCCTGCACAACCGGCAGCGGGGTCTTGCGTTCAGGCGCAAGCGGCGCGGTCACCGGCATCAGCACGTAAGAGCCGGAATAGGCATAGCCGTCGCTTTCAGCCCCGCCAGAGCCATAGGCATCCGACACATAGGAATGGCTGGCCGACAGGCACAGGTATTCCTCGCCCTTCACGCCGGGCACCTGATCGCCGGTCAGTGTTACCGTCATGCCCGCGCCCAAGGAGGTGCAATCGCCAACCGCGCGGTGCCGGTGGTCCTGACCGCGTTCCTGATCGGTGCGCAGGGAAACAACCCCCTTGCCCTCGCCTTTGGCCAGATAATCGCCGGGGTAATCATAGCTTTCGATCTGCCCCTGCTCGTACCCCGCATCACCCGTGTGGTCGACCTCCATCGCCGCCGTCGGCTTCTTGAAATTGTAATCGGTCAGACGCACAGCACCGGTGGTCATGTTGCGCTCGGGGTACCACTCCCAGAAATGCTCTTCATCCGCGTGGTGATGCCCGTCCACCCCCTTGTAGGCGCGACTGCCCCCCGCCACCGGCTGGTGGCTACCCACATCATCGGTCAGCACCAGAGTGTGGCTGCCCGCGGCATGGTGAAAGTGGTAGCTGATGCCAAAACGCTCCATCAAACGGGTGGCAAAATCCAGATCGCTCTCGCGGTATTGCACGGTGTATTCCAGCTCGGGGTAGCTGCCCGTCAGCCGGTTCTCCAGCGCCGGATCGCCAAGCCCGCTATAGGGCTGCAGCAGCTCCTCGATGATCTGCACCACGGTTTTGTTATGGAATATCCGCTGGTTGCGCCGCTTGCCCGCCAGCCAGAACCAGGGGCGCAGGGTCAGGGTGTATTTGTTGCCGTTCTCGCCAACACCGGCCCAGCGGGCTTGCGTCACGATGCCGTCAAACTGGCGCGGGCCGTTGTTTTGCGTCGCCAGCTCCACGCTGGCATGGGTGCCGATCAGCACGTCAAAGTCGATGTTCTGCCGGGTGGACAGCGCGTCGACGGTGTATTCGAACAGGTCGTTCACATGATCATCGCCACTAAACCGCAGCAACACCAGAACGTCCTTGCCAAGAGTGGTCGTCAGCTTGCCAAGGCGGGTGTCCTGAGAATGGATGTTCATGAAAAACCTCTAACAATATACCAGCATACTTAGGGTAGAATAGCGAAGGTGAACGAGGATGCAAAGTGGGAAATAATTATGGGGGCCGAGATTACCCTGCTTGGAATTGGGTCACTTTGATTATTGTACCCGCTCGGCAATAAAAATTGTCCAGCGTTTGGTTTGTTGGGTGTCGATTTCAATGAATGGCACCGGAAGATAGCCGCGAATCAGGCAATCTTTTTCGTCGTCGATTGTGAAGCGATCAGGGGCGACACACATGGGCACACTGCCGTTTAATACCGCTTTTCCAAACACATCTTTAGCATAGATATAGATGTACCGTGTTTCCAGCGGGCTTCGGATGACATTTGCGCATTGATTGGGACCAATTTTCCACCAACCCTGAGTGCGAAACCGATCATGGTGCAGTTTGCCAATCGCAATATTTAGAACGTCAAATGACTGATTGCATACTGTAAATTCGGCATATGCGATTTTTCCGGTGAACAGAAATACACATAAAGCCAATGCTAGCTTTTCAAACAGCAGATGAATTGCACGGTATAGCATCATGTTGTAAAGATACCATAATATTTGCGGGGTTCGATCATAATTATTGAACCGCTACCAAAAGTTGTGAAAGTTTGAGAAACCTGCTATAGTATAGGCGCTGTTTGTACAAGGTGGCTGGTATGTCATATAAGATATTGATCGGGATTGCTTTTGGGGCGCTTTCCATAGGTAGCGCATATGCGTTGACGGCTGCGCACAATCTGGTTCAAACACAATCCGATTTAGCACTTCCTGCAATTGCACCTGCTTTGACCCAAGAAGAAATTGACCCGATATTAGCGCGCCCGGTTCAGCAAGAAACAACTGTGGCACCTGTTGTCGCCTCGCTAAATCCAAATCTTGAACAGTTTGCCGAACCAACCAAAGAAAGTTTTGCTGCAGTCGGGACATCGCCACGCCCGCTAGCACGTATTCTGGTGCCGGCACACAATACTGATGCTGATAATGACATGAATCGTTCCGTGCAAAGTTCACAACGTGTAACACATATCAATGAGCTGTGGACAATTGGTGTTTTTCGCTAATCAACGGTTGACAGTTTCCCGATATTTTGGCCCAATCCATCCTTCTGTATCGTCGCGTAATGGTTCTGTTGCGCTGTGTATAATTTGAGGACCAAAATGGCTTTCCCAACAATTTTCTCCCGCGTGCTTTCCCTTCTTGTTGCAGGCTCCATGGCAAGTGTAGCAGTCGCCCAATCCACAAAAGAACCTACCGAGCCAGCCCCCAATATATCGTTGGAATTGAACAATGCCTCTAGCACAGAAGCCGGCGGGTGCCAGTTGACTTTCGTCGTTACAAACCACAGCAAAATTGGGTTGAGCCAGATCGCATATCAGGTTGGTGTATTTGATGCCGAGGGTATTGTGCGCCGCATTCTAGTATTGGAATTTGGTGCGCTAACCGGAGGGAAAACCAAAATCGCGCTTTTTAATCTTGCAGACCAGACCTGTAATAACATTTCCCGTATTATTGTGAACGATGTGGCTCAATGTACGCTGGTAGAAAAATCCGAAACTGCCCAATTTTGTTTGAGCGGCTTATCTACAAAATCCCGCGCAGATATCGAATTCGGTTTGTAGATATCGACTGCAACCACAAAATATCGCCGCTAAACCTCGGAGCCTGTTAAATGGACGCACCTAATCTATCTGCGTTTAACCCCGCAACCATTGCGGTTTTCGCCACTCTTGCTATTTTGTCAGTTTTGGCGATGACTGTAACCTTATTCAAGATAATCCAGTTTTCCCGCATGGGTGCCGGCAAACACCAGAATGCCGAAATCATTGTGGATCATTGGCTAAACGGCCGCCCAGATGAGGCAATGCGCATTGCGGCAAATCGCCAAACCGTTCTGGCACGCGTTCTCGAAGCCGTATTTTCCGCTCTTAGAGCACGCCCTAATGATAATGATTACGCCGAGGAGCTGGGCCGCCAGACTGCCTTGGTCGAGCTTGCTACAATGTCGCGACGTATGCGCCTGCTTGAAGCTGTCGTGCAAGCGGCCCCTATGTTGGGTTTGTTGGGCACTGTCATTGGTATGATCGATGCTTTCGGTGTTTTAGCGGCGACACAGGGAGCGGCTGATCCCGCCTTGCTGGCGGGCGGGATATGGACTGCATTGATGACCACAGCGATCGGCCTTGCCATTGCCTTGCTGACCTTTTTCGCTGCAACCTGGCTGGAAAGCCGGATCGATGGTGAAAGGCAAGCTATTGAAACGCTGGTGTCCGTGGTGATCTACGGGCGCGTTGGGGCTTCTGCAGCAGGTAGATAGTGATCATGGGTTGGTGATATGGCAACGCGCAGAATTAGCAACTTACCCAGATCGACCCGACGCTATTCATTTGCGTTGACGCCGCTTGCAGACGCAATGTTTCAACTGTTGATATTCTTCATGCTGACCTCCAGCCTGACTCCCTATTCGCTTTTAACATTGCAACGCGGCCCCGGCACGGCAACAGCTTCGGAAAGCCAGCCAGATTTACAATCCCCCCAATCTCTCCCATTGCAATCTGCGATTTGGCGGGTTGAAAACGGGTCTATTATTGCAAGCGGACAGCACTTTGATTTTGACCAGCTTTCACAGCTGGCAAACGCTCTGATTTCAGCCGGAACGCCGCAGGTTGTGCTTATTTCGACGCCATCTGCACAAGTGCAGGACTTAACGAGTGTGCTTGAAAATCTAACAGCTGCCGGTATCAAGCAAATTCAAATTGTTGGCCAAACAGCAGATGGCCGCAACCAATGAGGAAATCTCTGACCCGCACCCGCACCCCGGCGCATGTGGATGTGTCTTTGGCGATCGTCAATATTGTATTGCTGTTGATATTTTTCTTTTTGGCAACTGGACGTTTATTAAACCCCGCAGGGGCAAATCTGGAGCTTTCCGAAACATCGGAATTACCATTAGACCAGCTACCCAAACCCATTCTGGTAATCAACAAAGATGGAAGCTGGGCATTGAACGGGACTGCCATCATTCCCGAAAACTTGGGTTTGGCATTGGGTGATCAGCCACAACCCGTAGTGCTTTATCTGCTGATCAATCGCACTGCCCCGGCTAATGCTTTATTAGCTGTTATTAATAGGCCCGAACTAAAAGGTATGGAAATTCGTCTGGTGACGATACATCGACAGGAAGCACCATGATCCTGCGTCAGAACTCTACTCAGCGCATATATTGGATCACCGCTTTTTTTCTATCAGCAACGGTCCATATTTTTGCATTTATTTCATTTTTTGATCTTTTGCAGATTGGGAAAATGCAAGTAGCAGCACCGCTGACCATACCAGATATTATGATTAGCACTGGAATAATTGATAATACGGAAACTGGAAGGGGTGATAATCAGGCTGATAGTGTAATATCTGATGCGGATCAGGAGAACATGCCAGCAGCAGAAACATTGCCCCAGATTGCGCCCAAACCTGATATTCTGTCGCCAACAGACCCCGAAGCGGGCGACGCGCTTAACTTTGACCCGATTCAATCGGTGGCCCCTACTGAATTCACCCATCTAAGCCCCATTCGCCCTGATAATGAAGCCGCTCTACTGGGTGCAGCACCTGCTCCGGTTGCCCCTGAAAGGTTAACAGCGCTACCAATAAAACCTCAAGAAACGTCAGCCATGGCACCGGCAACTATAGCCCCAATCAACGCGCTGACCCTCAGCCAGCCTGGCTCATCACAATCAACAGTTTCAAATCCCGAACCCGAAGACAAAGCCCTGAACCAAATTGTAAAGGATATTCGTGACCGGCTTGGCGATCCTTGCCTAATTGCCATTCCACAGCGCAATAATACGGGCGATCTAATGGTTCTTGTGGTCGCCGATAATGATCGCGTTATCAACGCTTTTACAGATGCCGTATTGGACAATAGACCGGTGCCTTTAGGACACCGGTCTGTCCTTATTGATTCACGACAATGCCCTGCCTTGAATATTGTGCGTGAAAACGCAAATTATCCGCTATTTGGTCTGTCACTAAATCTGCGTTCTTCAATTGTTAGAAGCGGCGGTCATTTGGTCGGAACCATTGAAAATATCGCAGGAATGTACACATCACTATTACTTATTGATGACAACGGTGTCGTGCAGGATTTGAGACGTTTTACAAGCTTTTTTGCTGGGCGAGCCGAGTTTGATGTGCCGGTGTCCCGCTTAGGTGCTGCGCGGGATACAAGTCAGATATTACTGGTAATATCCACACCCGGCCGACCCACTACTATTGCATTGCGTGCGGGACATCTGGCCAATGATTTTTTCAAGAAACTGAAATCTGAGCTGGGCGGTAGTTTCAAGCTGGCTTTGGTTCCATTTGAGGTGCGTTAAGAAGCTTAAAAACAGCGCTGCACAACAATTGACAATCATGGTTTCAACCAAAAAAAAGCAGCGGCAGCAGCTGATTTTCCACCGCGACCTTCAATCTCCGCCATGATCAATGGCAATAACGAGGACGCCTCTGCGCCTTCGGCTGCCGCTGCTGCGCTTAACAGAGGTGATTCTGAGGCAAGCGCCACAATTAATTGTGGAGTAGGTTTGTCCCCATTTGCTAATGCCAATCCAAAACTGAAAATATAACTGCCATCCGGTTGTGCCATCAGGCGCGAAGATAAATTATGAATACCACCCTCGGCACTAACCAGAAATAGCCACAGAGGGCGCCCGCGTACATCCCGCACCTGGCCAATAACTGTGCCGCCGCTTTGCAAAACATCAGCATCAAGAGACAGCGACGGAGGGATTTCTTTGCGTCCTTGTAGCCCTCGCAATAGGTCAAGGGATGCACATTGGGATGGGCTGATAATGCGTTCAACGACATCTGGCTGGGCCCCGAACGCCCGTGAATAGGCACTGGGTAGGGTGGTAAAACGCCCTTGTTCCGATGCAAATCCGACGAGCTTTCCGGCATTCAATCCGGTCGAGGCACGGGTTACATAGCTGCATGGCCCTGCCTGATAGCTGGCAAGGAACCCTTCCCGGGTGGATTTGTCTGGTGGTGGAAGTGGTGTTTTCTCGGGTTCTGCCTGTGCTGTTTGTGGTGTTTCTGCGGGGGTGGGGGCTGTCGCTATAGTATCGCGGTTCATCATAAACCAGCCGATCCCGCCAGCGGTCAATGCGATGGCCACAACCACCGTTACCCAAAGTGCCTTGCGTGATTTAGGCCTTGTGCTGGTCGGGCTATCGGCAGGGGTGGTCCCGACTGCCCCGCTGGAAAATGGCGCTGCACTACCACCGCCAAAGGGGCTTTGGGAAGTATCGCCCAATGCGGTCGGGGCAATGGAAATCGGTTGGGCCGCGCCGGGGGGCTGTTGCAGGCCGGTTGCCCCTTGGGTCGGGGTCGGAATGATGATTGTGCGCTCGGATATATCAGGCCGGGGTAGGTTTGTGCCGCTGGTATATTGCGGAGGAATTGACGACGGATCCTGCACCATTCGGGCCACATCCAGCATGCGCGCGGGGCGGTTCCCCGGATCCGGTTCCAGCATATGGGACAGCAGGGGGCGCAATTCGGGATAGACGCAAGACAGGTCGGGAATGCTGCGCCGCGCCTCAACCGCTTCAACCACCGAACTACCCATTTCAAGGGGCTGGCCACACACTGCGGCGGCCACCAGCAGGCCCAGCCCGTAAACATCCGTGCGTGGCCCGATCAACCCGTCAAAATGTCCCAGTTGCTCGGGCGAGATATATTTGAATTTTCCAGCAAGTTGACCATGTAGAGTGCCATCCGACATTTCTGTTGATTTGGCGATGCCAAAGTCGATCAGCACAGCCTGATCCACATCGCCGTCGCGCAACATCACGTTGTCGGGCGAAAGGTCGCGGTGGGTCACCTCGCGTTTGTGGGCCTTTTCCAGACCGGAAGAAAGGCGCAGTATCAGGCGCTTGGCGGCCTCCAGTGGCAGGGGACCAGTCTGTTTGATATAATCCGACAGCGGGATACCGTCGATAAATTCCATGACCAGACAGAACCGATCCAGATCGGGGTCATGGACAAAGTTGTGATAGCGAACGATGGCTTCGTCCGACAGTTGGCCCAGAATACGCGCCTCGCGTTTGAACAGGGTGACAACCTTTTCATCGCGCGCTAGCGATTGCAGGATGATCTTGATTGCAACAGGATCGTCAGTGTGAACATTGTCGCCGCTGAACACTTCGCCCATGCCACCGGCTGCAATCAGTTTCTGAACCCGGTAGTTGTTGTTGATCAAGGCCCCCAAAGCAACAGAGGGGCCAGAGTCCGCCGGTTCTTCGGGCGTATTGGCATCTTTGCCCACGGGGGCCTGGGTGATCACTGTTTTGTCCTCGGCGGCATCGGTTTCCTCAGCCTTCGGGGTCTTTCCTTTGTCGTCCTTATTGGCCATCTGTAACGGCCTCTGGATGTTTGGGCTGACAGCGGACCACAATGGCGGTGGTGTTGTCCTTTGCCCCGCGGGCAAGGGTTTCCCGGATCAATGCATCGCAAATACCCTGCGCCGGACCGGCGATCAGTATTCGGCTGATATCTGCATCTGTCAGATGTTCGGTCAACCCGTCCGAGCACAGTAAAAACACATCCCCCGCCTGCAACACGCCGCTAACAATGTCACAATTTGGCTCGTCCGTTACCCCTATTGCACGGGTGATGACGTTTTTACGGGGCCAATCGGTGGCCTCGTCGGGGGTGATCGTGCCAGCTTCCAGCAGGACCTGAACTTCGGTGTGGTCGGTTGTCTGCTGGGTTAGAACTCCGTCTCGGAACAGGTAAATCCGGCTGTCACCGGACCAGATACAAGCATAGGCCTCCTCGAATACCAGCAAAGCAACAAGCGTTGCGCCGACGGTTGCTCCACCAAGCGAAACGGCGTGATCACGGATTATTTCGTTGGCCCGCGTCAGCCGCTCCATAAACCGCGCCTGAAGGTCTTGTGCCGAACTGGCAACGCCCACCGTCTCGGCCAGTTCGGAAATTGTCTGGCTTGCAAAATCGCCAGCGGCATGTCCGCCCATGCCATCAGCCACAACCCAAAGCCCGAAATCTGGGCGGGTCAGGTAGCTATCCTCATTATGGTCCCGCACGCAACCTGTATTGGTTGCATGGCCGACCTCGAAACTGAAAACACTATTACCGCTCATAAATCTGGCTTTCTGCAATTACATGTTTTGGGCATCTTTATGCGACGGGTCGGGGTGCTGCAGGGCCTGGGTTTGCAGGCCCGCCAACAGCCAGGAAAATTCGGCCGCATCGGGCATACCTTGTGTAGCGAGGAATGTAGACGCCGAGGTCTGCTGACCTGTTCGCCACCAATAGCTCCGATACTCTGCAGCGCGTTGATGATCCATGCTGCAAACCGCCTTTAGCAGTTCTTCGACTTGCGGGTCTGGGTTGGCAGCCCAAAGAGTTTTTGGCTCCGGTTCAGAGCAGGCATCCATGCTGTGGCCGACATCCAACGAGGCAACCAGCGTTCCGATATCCAGATCTGTTTTGTAGAATGCCTGTTCAAGGCTGGTTTGAACATCGTCATAAAACCCTTGTTTATGGTCCAGAATAGGGGCGGGCAGATTATTAGCTTCGTTGACAATGAGTAATGGATACCGTCTCCCAACTTTATCCCGTCCAAATAATATAACCCCGCGCAGATTATTATTACCGTAAACATGGCTTCCTATCCAGAATCTAAGGGGCAATGCAGTGTCGTAAACTATCTGCCAGCTACCCTCTAAATGGGCGCGCACTTCGCCCAGTATCTGTCCGATCCAAGGCTCTATCACTGCCTGAAAGCGGGGCGAAACCCCATGGGATATAAAATCGCCATAAGCAGGATGTTTTCCGTATACGCCTAACATACCGATTTGCTGCACCCCATTAATCCAGACTTTGCGGACATTCGAATTCCTTTATCTCGGGCATGGTAAAGGGATTGGTGATTGCGTTGATGGTAAAGTCATAGGTGATTGTGCGCCCGCCAATGGTATAGGTTGCCCGCAGGGTATCGCCACGCTGGCTTTTCGATGTGGCCGCCTTGAGAAAATCAATGAATGTCCAAGCGCTCCCTTTGAATTCCAGTTTGGATTCGCGGTTTCGGGCGGGGCTGATTTGCAGCACCGTTGCCTTGCCGGTTCCGGGCCAAACGATGGTGCGGGGCATATCGCCTTTCTGTGTGGGAATGGGCATGTCGTTGATCACCAACAAGGCGCTTTTGATCCTGTTGTGGCTGTCCACATGGGCAACCGTGATTTCCACCTGCGGGGTGGTGCCGCCCCCGGCAAAGAATGCCTGCCTGATCTTTTCGGCGCGCTCAAACTGTCGCAATGTGCGTAGCGATAGACGCCCGGCCAGTGGGCTGTCTGCCCGGTATTGCAGCCCGTCGGTGGTGCGTTCGACATAGGGTTCCAGATATTTGGAAAAATAGCGGTCCATATCACCGCCCGGCCCGAAGAAACGGCTAAAGTTGCTGATTGAAAGGCTGCGTGCGGATGAGCCGAACGGATAGGCCGTTTCAATATTCTCGCGGCAAAAGAAAGTAATCTGGTTGGTCAGGGCGCGGTTCATGGTCGTCAGGTCGCTGTCGGCGGCCCCTTGGCGAAAATCGCTATCGGCTTTGTTAATCAGACGTGCCAGCGTTTCGGGCAGTTGCGAGTTATATTGCGTCAGGTTATTTAGCAGTGTCGGCTGTAGGGCCGCAGATTGGTCAGGGCTGGTTTCTGCCAACCGCAGGTTTGTCCAGATCGCCCCCAGATTACCCAGCACTGCATCAATCGGGCGTTGCCCGATATCGCCTTCCAGCAGAGCGTGCCAACGGGTGAATTCCTCTTCTATCCGCTCGATCGGGCGGGTGATTGAATCCTCCGAGGACCCCCCCGTGACCCGCCCTTGAGCCTTGTTTCCTGCACCGCTGCTTAACGCATCAAACAAAATGCGCTGCACTCCGGACGAACGGCTACGCATTCGTTGCGTTACTGCATTCTGCACTGCCCCAGCCGTCTCGCCACCACTTCCACCACCGGCAAGGGCATCCGGGGTCATTCCTTCCAGCCCTTCAAATTCGCGGGTCAGGCGGGTTTCGGCTTTGACTTCCTTGACCAGCAGCAATATCGGCGAGGCCGAAGCCGAGGCCGCAGCCCCCAACACATCATACCGTGGTTTATCGGAGACCATCGAATTCAGAGACAGATTGTTGAAAACACCATCCCACGCCGCTTTGAAATCGCTCCGGTAACGTTCCATTAACACACGGTCCAGCCGGTCCAGCTGGGCGTCAAAATCAACCGTTTGCGCGGTTTCACCCAAAACCCATTGATCGTTTTTCAGGCGCTCCCCGACCACATCGAGCTGCGGAAAGAAATAAGACCAAAAGCCTTCATAGGTGAACACAGCCGGCACCTTCAGCTCGCTCAGGTCGGCCCCGTCGCGGGTGGAAAACACCAATGATGCATTCCCGCCCGTGCGATCAATCAGCGACCAGTCCGGCAGTCCGGCCGTATCGGCACCATCCATGATCAGCGAATAGGCCTGATCAACTAGCGGCAATTGCACGATGGCTTCGCGGGCCGCTTTGATAGTGGCCGTATCAATATCCACCAGCAGGTCGCGGCTGTCGTCCAGTTGCAGCATGGCGTCCAGATGGCGGGTCAGCTGTTCGCGGATGTCGATGCCGCTGCGACCAGTAAAGTCCTGCCGCCAGCGTTCGTCAAACCAGCTTTTGACCGCTTCGTCATCGGTATGTTCGCCCTGACCACCCAGCAACATGTAAACTTTCAGCGCGCGATAGATGTCGGTGGTTTCCCCTGACCGGATGATCCCGGGCATTTCGCGTTCCAGTTCCAGAATCAGGCGGGGGCGCAGCATCCGTTCCAGCGCATCCGAATAAGCGTCCTTGGCGGCATTCTGCAACCGGTCACGTTGCCCCAGACCAAAGCCTTCCCATAGGGTCGATTCTTCGCCATCGCCATATCCTGCCGGCATGGTGCGCAGGGTTTCCAGATAGGGCAGGACAGGGCGCAGGTCGGGATCATCAATATAGTCGCGTTTGATTTCCGTCACGGCAGCGCGCGCATATCTTGCGGCCTCGGCGTCGGCGGTTTTGATCAGGGATGCGTTCTGCCAGTAGCTATAGCCAAAAGCCCCAAGCAGGCCGACCGTGGTCAGCCCGATAATGCTGGCGGCAATGCTGCGCCAGATCATCGAGCGGCGCACAGCCTTTTTGTCATGCGAAACCCAGTCGCGCTCGGCAAAGATCACCCGCTTTAGCAAATCATGCAGGAAATAGCTTTTGCCCTGACCCGACATGAACGACGGCTGGAATTCGATCGACTGTTCGCCCACACGCGACATGGCGCCCAGTATCTGGTCAATCGGGGTGCCTTCCTGTGTGCCCGAGGTAAAATAGAACCCGCGCAGAATGGCGTTGGTTTTATAGCGGGTTGGCTCGAACACGCGGCGCAGGAAATCCGAAACCCCGTCACGAAGCGAAGCCATCTGGCCGGGCAGGCCAAAAATGGCGATGCGCGCTTCGCTGTCGGGCTCTTCGCTTAGCCGGTCGATTACTTCGTCTGACAAGCGCGACACCAGTTTATCAAATTCGGCAGGCACGGCCTCGTGGGTCAGCGCCTTGCGGTCTTTGGTCTGAAAGGTCACGCCCCAGACACTGTTGCGCCGGTTCAGGCTGAAACTGCTGAAATATTCCCGAAAACCGGAAATCAGATCGGCCTTTGTGAACAGCACATAAACCGGAAAATCAATCTTTAGCGCCTCGTGGATTTCCGCCAGACGTTTGCGAACAGTATCCGCATGGGCCGCAATCTGTGCATCCCCCGCAGTCATCATATCCTCGACCGAAAAGGCAAGGATCACGCCATTGATCGGTTGTTTCGGACGGCCCTTTTTCAGCAGTTCCAGAAAGGATGTCCAGCTTGCCTCGTCGGCCTCGGCGTTGCTGTCCTGCGTGGTATAGCGGCCGGCGGTGTCGATCATGATGGCATCTTCGGCAAACCACCAGTCGCAATAACGGGTGCCGCCAAAGCCTTCGGTGCCGCCCGCCAGCGGAAATTCGATCCCCGAATTTGCCAGCGCTGTGGTTTTCCCGGCACCGGGCGGGCCGATGATGACATACCACGGCAGATCATACAGATAGGCCTTACCGCCGGATTTTTTCAGGGTTGCCAGCGCTTGGGTCATGCGCTCGCCCAATTCCTTGCCATCGCCAACAGGTTCGGCAGGAACAAGCGTTTCTTCCAGTTCTTTTGCGGCCTTGCGGCGGCGGCGCCAGCGGATAAACCAGACCAGAATGAAAATGCCGACCACCACTGAAATAATGGTGACCCGAACCCACACTTTGGCAAAGAAATCGATGCCGGTCATCGGGCCGCCAAACCAGACGGCCAGCCCGAAACAGATCAGCCCCAGAATGATCAGCGGGATACGCATCCACGCAGCCCCTTTAATGCGAAGTCGTGGAATTCTGAAAAACCTGAACAGTCTCAAAACGTGCCCTCCCGCGCTATCAATATTTCGACCCGACGGTTCATGGCGCGCCCTTCACGGGTTTTGTTGTCGCCAATCGGGTCGGCGGCCCCGCGCCCCTCGACGGTCACCCGTGTCGGGTCTGAAATCAGCCCTTTTAGCAGGCTGGCGACGGCTTCGGCGCGCGCAACCGAAAGTTGCAGATTGGTTTTATACCGTCCGCGCCCCGAAGGTTGCAGGCTGTCCGTATAGCCCAACACACGGATCGGGCCGGTTTCATTTTCCAGCGTTTCGGCGATGCGTTTTGCCAAAGGCACGAATTCCTTGTGCACATCTGCCTTGCCGCTGGAAAACAGCAACAGGTTTCCAACACGCACGAAAATATATTCACCCTTCATCCCCACTTCGACCGAATTGTTGGCGATTTCGGGGGCGAGCGCTTGTTTGATCCGTTCCAGCTGGCCGGATTCGGCGACGAAGGCCTGAACGGGTGCACTGCGACCCAAGGCGATTTTGGTGTCTGTCGGATGCATCAGGTACAACCGGTTCGCAACGGTCGCACCATCGCGGTTGACGATGGTGCTGAGCGTTGCAAAGAATCCGACAATTAACAGGGCGGACATTGCAAAAATCGCCCAGACCGGGATATTCCAGAACCTGCGGCGTTTTCCCAGAAGCACAGGTTGCCATGTGACCGAAATATCTTCATCGGGGCGCGGGGTGACGCGGCGCAGTGTTTCATAGATCGCGCGGCGAATACGCGCCAGTTCGGCAATGCCGTTTGGCATGGTGCGATACTGCCCCTCGAACCCCAGAGACATGCAAACCAGCATCAGTTCCAGCAGATGATAGCGTTGACCGGGGGCCTGCATCGCCTTTTCGGCCTCTTGGAAAAAGCCGACACCGGAATCGCGTTTGTGAAAGAAGCGCGCAACCATCGAGTACTGGATCCAGACACCGCGATCCGCGCCGGGCAAATTTTGCACAATGTCATCCGCCGTGCCGCACAGCGCGTATTTGGCCACCATGGCCTCGTGTGGATCAATGCCTTTGGCGATCACCGCGCGCTCGAACGCTTCAATTTCGCGGGTGACGTGTTCCATCAGGGGCTGGGCGTCCATTTCGACCAGACCGGTGCGCAAACGGCCAAACAGGATCAACAGATTTGCGGCCTCGGCGATCAGCGGGTTGGACGCGCCGCCATTGCCCAGTCCGGCGGCTTGTAATGCCTTGTCCAGCGATATGCGCGGGCCTTGCGGGGCAGGTCCGGCAGGTGCGTCCGAGGGCAGATTGGGAAAGAACCCTTGTTGGCTATCTGCTGAATTGGTGCCGATATCGGAGGCTGCCGACTGGGGCAGAGCGCCGCCCAGCCATGTGTTTCCGCTATCTGTTGTCGGCATGGGTTGAAACCCGCCCGAGGGGCTGGCGCGGTTTGGCGGTGGCGTTTGCGGTGGCAAGGCGCCGCCAATAATCGTCCGGTCCGTACCTGCCGGTGAAGGGGCGGCGGTATTTGCCGGTCGTGCAAAGGGGCTTTCGGATTCAGGTGAAGATAGCGGTTTGTCCGGAGCGGGCAGTTTGCCGCCAAATACCGTTTTGCCGTCGTCGTCCTGTCCCATCAGGTTTTCTCCGGAATGGCCCAAAGCTCTAGTTTCAGCTCGGGCCAGTCACCGGCAAAATGCATGCCGATCGCCGGTGCCACCGAGAATTCCTTCCACAGTGGCGTGTTTTTATCGAGTACGAAATAGACATTGGACGAAAGAACACGGATCTGGCGCGGCGGATTGGGCAAATGGGCCAGCCCGATACCCGGCAGGTTGTTTTTGACGATATCGCTCATCCGGGTGTTGGGGCCGACTTTGCACAATTCGGGGAATTGTTGCTGCACCTGGGTTAACGGCTTGCCGGTTTCCACTTCGATCACAAAAGTTGCTTCGCGGAACAGATTGCGGTCTGCCACTTCGGCCAGATAGGAATTCTGGCGCACCCGAACCAGATTAAGGCGCACGGCGCGGCCAACATCGCGTGACAGCAGGTGCTGGATGTCATGCACAACAGGTGTAAAACATTTCTTCAGGTCGGCGTGGTCATAGGGTGTATAGGTCGGGGCCAACCGTGTGTTGTGATCAAACGTGGCCAGTTCCGACGCCAGCCCCACCAGCCGCTCGTACAGGCGTTCGGGGTGGATGGCGTGGGTGGTGTTGTAATGGCGTAGAATGCCGATTTCGCGGTTCAGTGTCATCAGCATCAGATAGTCAATCGCCTGCATCCCGCCGCCCGCCGTCGGATCGGCGGCATAGCGCGACAGGTTTTCCAGTTTGGCTTCGATCCAGCCGATCACGCGGGTCAGGTACCCTGTAATAACCGGATGGGCAGCCAGAACCATGGACGGAGGCGGAATGGTATCATCGACAGAAATAATCCCGTCACGGATTTCGTTGATCCGGCCCAGTCGCAGACATTGATAGCCCGGTTTGGGGCTTTTGCGGATGGTCAATTCCAGTCGTGGAACTGCAATTTCCAAAATCTGCTCGGCCCGCGCAGCCGATGCGTTGTCCGCCACTGCTTCTGTTATCAGGCGATAGCGGGTTGATGCTGCGTCCTCGTCAAACCCGACCTCGCGCCCTTGCGGGGAAATATCGGGGACCGTCAGCCAGATAAACAGACCGGTTGCATCCTCGGGCACATCAACGGGCAGGGGCAGAGGGCTGTGATTGGGGGCATCAAAAGGCAGGCCGTCGGGCATAATGCCCGTTACGCTTAGCAGGCCAATACGCCCTTGCTGCGCCATATCGCGGTCCAGACGCAATTCGGTAATCCCCCACGGATAGGGCGTAGTCACACGGGTTCGGGCCTCAAGCAATTTCTCGACATAGCGATCCGATTGCTGCAAATGCTGGGGCTGTAAAAACAGCCCTTCTTTCCACGCGACCTTGCTAAACCAAGACATGGTAATCCAATCTTTCTAGGAACAACATAATGCTTCCTGCTTCGTATACTTCAGATGACCTATCGCGCCAAGTCTGCAGCTGACTATTCCAGCGCATATGATTGCCTATCCTTTCGTTTTTCAAATCAGAACTGCCAGCGAACCTGTGCCGTAAGACCAGCACTGTTTAGCGTACTGCTGAAGCGGGCATCTGCCCGGATACTAGCATTGAACTGGCGGGCCGCATGTGCCCCCTTACCATTGAGAACTTTGATATAGTTCAGCCCAACACTTAGTTCCTGATAGGATCCCAGACTACTGGATGACAGATTGTCGACCGTGTTATTTATACTTGTATATACGGATTCAGTATCTGGCGACATATCTATGTAAGTAGTTGCTGTAACAAAGCGGTTTAGAGCGGAATCTCCCGCCTTGCCGAATGTTGTTTTTGAAACGGTGGCTCCTACAAAGGCAAATCGGCTGCTTGTATCTTTTATTTGCAAAGTGGCACCGTCATCAAACGTGATTAAATCCGATTTAATCTGGCTATAAGCAAATCCTGCAGTGGGTATAATTCCCCATCCCTCTTTTTTTAGCTTGAATGCATAGCTAAGCGACCCACTAAATGTGCCTGCATTGGTATCGAACGGAACACCCGTTAGACCCAACCCGGTAAAGCCATTAGCCGCCGGTGTATTATTGAGCGTAAACCTAGTACGTTCGCGACGATATTGCAGGTCAGCAGAAAATGGCCCTTTTGCAGCGGCCAAGTACAGGCCCAGATATTTTTGGTCAAAATCTGTAGTCGTGATGCTGGTCAAGGTATTGGTTAACAGATTCGGATTAGTGGCATCTATGGCATATACTGGCTGGGTAGTTGTCCCCGCGTTTACGCCGCCAATCCCGCCAAATGCCAAATCCCAACCACTATAATAGCCGTTGAAGCAGGCAAGATCACCACCAAATTGTAACCCTGCATAATTGGCTGAAATTTCGCTCCCCAGGACACTGGTACCGTTTGCTGTTGATCCGCTTGCATCAGCATATCCGCCAATTGCTCGGGCCCAACCACCCATACCACAGGGTTTTTCCTTTTCTTCATATGCCAGACCCACCACAAATGGGCTGGAAGGTCGGTTTATAACGGCTCCAATCAAGGATTGAGTCAAGGTAACGCTCCCTGAAAGGGAGCCAACACCGGGGTTCAACTGGCCAATAACATGCAAATCTCCAGAGGGTAGTTCGCTTGTTGAATAAATGAGGCGCTCAGACACAAATGGTAGATTGACTACACCGTAAGTGATGGAATTTGATCCGGCGAGTGAATCATTTACATCAACAACCAGGAAATCTCGGATAGGAGGATCAGCCGGTGTTCCAATAATATTGAAGTCCAGAATGTAGTGGCCTGTTGCAGCGCCAGTCACTGTAATCAGATCGCTGACCCCACTTCCCAAATCAAGGTCAAGCTTGAACGTGCCGCCACTACCAGACAGAGTACCATCAACATTTACAGTGTCTCCAGCAGCAGCGTTGCCGCTCATGTCGATGACTCCGTTATTAACCAGATTGGCACCAAACGTCAGATTTCCGGTCGTGTTTATTACCCCGTTATTTGTAATCGTAGTGGCAAAATTTGCGCCGCTGCTTGCATCAACAATACCATTATTCAAGGCGTTGCTAGCAACTAAAGTGCCGGCAAGCGTCAATCTACTGCCAGAGCTATTTTTGAACGTATTAGCTGTTAAAGTCTGCCCCGAGGCAATTCCAAGGTCAGCAGAGGATGTAAAATCACCATTAACATTGACGTCGCCGTTAAGTGATAGTGCGCCACTAAGGTAATCAAGGTTTCCCGTAACAGTCCCGCTGACAACAGCATTCCCAGTGTTTATTAACGAACCATTCAGCCCATTGTTCAGCACAATCGAACCCGCATTATCCACATCGGCTACCAGAGTGCCGTTCACCGTCAGATCGCCGCCATTGGCCACAGGGCCGG